>CAUHBW010000156.1 GCA_959604115.1 uncultured Bilophila sp.
GCTGATGAACAGTTTCCTTCGTATTGGCTCGGTCATCGTGGTGCTGGTCCTTGAGATGACCCGGCGCACCAACGGTTGGATCCTTCCCGCCATCGCGATTTTTTTCCTCGCCTACGCGCTGCTCGGGAAATACCTGCCCTACAGCCTCGGCGGGCATCGCGGCTACAGCTTCGCCCGCGTCTTCAGCTACATCACCGGAATGGACGGCATGCTGTCCACACCGCTGGCGACGTCGGCCTCGTTCGTGTTCCTGTTTTTCCTGTTCAGCGCGTTCCTCGCCAGCACGGGTGCGGGACAGTTCTTCATCGACATCGCCATGGCCGTAGCCGGAGGCAAGCGCGGCGGACCGGCCAAGGTGGCGGTCATCGGCAGCGCCCTGTTCGGCACGATCTCCGGCAACTCGGCGGCCAACGTGGTGGCCTCCGGAACGTTCACCATCCCCATGATGATCAAGGTCGGCTACTCCCCGCGCTTCGCCTCCGCCGTGGAAGCCGTGGCCTCCACGGGCGGGCAGATGACGCCTCCCATCCTCGGGGCTGCGGCCTTCATCATCGCGGAACTGACGGGCACGCCGTATCTCGACGTGGCCCTCGCCACGGTCATCCCGGCGATCCTCTATTTCGTCTCGATCTTCTATATGATCGATCTCGAAGCCTACAAGGAAGGACTGCACGGCTACGCCAAGGACGAACTGCCGAACGCCCGCAAGGTGCTGATGGAAAGGGGGCATCTGGTCATCCCGATCTTCGTGCTCATCTTCGTGCTCATCGGACTGAACGCCTCGGTCATCAAGGCGGCCATCTGGGCCATCTACTCCACGATCCTCTGCACGTTCCTGCGCAAGAGCACCCGGCTCACGCCCGAGCAGTTCGTGGCGGGCTTCGCGGACGGGGCCAAGCAGGCCGTGGGCCTCATCGCCGCCTGCGCCACCGCCGGCATCATCATCGGCGTTCTGAACCTCACGGGAACGGGCCTGAAGTTCGCCAGCGGGATCATCGCGCTTTCCGGCGGCATCCTGCCCGTGGCCCTCGTCCTGACCATGGCTTCCGCGCTGATCCTCGGCATGGGTCTGCCGACCGCCGCCTATCTCATCTGCGCCGCGGTCATCGTGCCCGCCCTCACCGGCCTCGGCGTGCCCGCCCTGACCGGGCACCTGTTCATCTTCTATTTCGCCTGCCTGTCCGCGATCACGCCGCCCGTGGCGCTCGCGGCGTTCACCGCGGCCTCGCTCGGCAAGACGAAGCCGATGGGCGTGGCCCTGACCGCCGTGCGCCTCGGCATCGTGGCCTTCATCGTCCCGTTCATGTTCGTGTACGCACCGTCGCTGCTCTGGCAGGGCAGCCTTCCCGAAATCATGGGCACGCTCGTGACTTCGCTCTGCGGGGTGTTCTTCCTCGGCTCGTCGCTTCAGGGCGCTTTCCGGGACCGTCTGCTCAACATGGGGCAACGGGGGCTGTTCCTGCTCGGCTCGCTGGCCCTCATCCAGCCCGGCCTCGTCACGGACCTCATCGGCGTCGGCCTCGTGGCCTGCGCCCTCCTCTGGCAGTGGATCGGGTCCCGTCGCGGATACCCCTCCCTCCTTTCAACCAACCGGAGAAACCACAATGGCTGACACTTCGCATTCCCTGTTGTTTCTTTCCCAGCGTGAAGTCATCGAAGCGGGCGTCCTGAACATGGAACAGGTGGTGCCGCTCATGGAAAAAGTCTACGGACTTCACTGGCGCGGCGAAACCGTGCTGCCGAGCAAGGGAGTCATCCGCTGGGGCGGCGTGG
Source organism: uncultured Bilophila sp. (assembly GCA_959604115.1). GTDB lineage: Bacteria > Desulfobacterota > Desulfovibrionia > Desulfovibrionales > Desulfovibrionaceae > Bilophila. The sequence goes on from CAUHBW010000156.1 coordinate 1,774, forward strand.
AAACGGAATGGGAAAAGGGCCGCATCAACGCCCTGCCGGGGTGGATCGGAGGGGACATCCGCACTGCGGGCATCAAATGGATCGCCGTCTCTCCCGAAGGCGTGCGCGCGCCGGGCATGCCCAAGGTGGCCGCGCTCGTCATCATCAACGATCCCGTGACGCTCTACCCGGCGGCGATCATGGACGGCGTGCTTCTGAGCGCCATCCGCACCGGAGCCAACATGGGGGCGGCGGCCCTGCACCTCGCCAAGAAGGACACCCGGACAATCGCCATCGTCGGCGGCGGATTCCAGGGCCGGACACAGCTCATGGCCCTGCTCGTGGCCCGTCCGCAGGCCGAAGCCGTCCGCATCTATGACGTGAATCCCGCGCAAGCCGAAAACTTCGCCCAGCATATGGAAAAACGCACGGGCAGAAAAATCGCCATCTGCGCCACGGTCGAAGAAACCGTCAGGGGCGCGGACATCGTGGTGACCGCCACGGGAAGCACCGAGCCCCTGCTGCTGCGGCGCCATCTGGAGCCGGGCATGCTCTACATCCACGTCGGCGGCAACGAATGCGAGTACGAGGTCATTTCCGCGGCGGACAAGCGGTATGTCGACGACTGGGAGCAGATCAAGCACCGCGACGTCTCGAGCCTCGCGCACATGTTCTTCGCCGGAAAGCTCAAGGACGGGGACATCACCGCCGAACTGGGGGCCGTGGTCGCCGGCGACCGTCCCGGCCGCGAGTCGGACGACGAGATCATCTATGTGAACACCGTCGGCCTCGGCGTGCAGGATGTGGCCCTCGGTTCCCTCCTCCTCGCCAACGCGAGGAAAAAGGGCCTCGGAACTTCCGTCAAGATGTGGGACGAGCCCTTCGTCCTCTAGCGTATCCGGGGGCGTTTGCGCCCCTCCATTCCCTTCATCAGGACACCCTCATGCGTACAGAAAAAGACGCCCTTGGCGAAATGCGGCTGCCGGACGACGCGTACTACGGCATTCAGGCGCTCCGTTCGCTCTCCAATTTCGACGTGACGGACAAGACCTTCAACGACTATCCCGCCGTGGTCCGCGCGCTGGCGGAGATCAAGAAGGCCTGCGCGCTGGCGAACCGGGACATCGGCGCGCTCGGCGCGGACAAGGCCGACGCCATCGTCCGGGCCTGCGACGACATCCTCGAAGGCCGGATGGAAGGCCAGTTCCCCGTCAATATCTGGCGCGGCGGCGGCACCTCCATCAACATGAACGTCAACGAGGTCATCGCCAACCGGGCCAACGAACTGCTCACCGGACACAAGGGGTACGATCGGGTCCATCCCAACACGCACGTCAATATGTGCCAGTCCTCCAACGACGTCTACCCCACGGCGGAAAACATCGTCCTGTACCGCGAGACGGGCCGCGCGCTCGAAGGTGTGGCCGCGCTCGAGGCCCGCTTCGCCCACAAGGCCGAGGCATTCGGTGACGTAGTGCGCCTGGGCCGAACCTGCCTTCAGGACGGCGTCCCCATGACGCTCGGTCAGGTATTCGCCGGGTTCCACGGAGTCATCCACCGCAGTCGGAAACGCCTTGAGGCCCTGCGAGAAGATTTTCGCATCGGCGTGCTCGGCGGAACGGTGATCGGAACGGGGCTCGGCGTGCTGCCCGGCTATGTGGAGGCCGTCTATCCCCACCTGAGCGCCATCGTGGGCTTCGAAATGCGCCTACCGGACACGCCGGAGGAAAGCCCCGTCACCGACGCCGGACTGTTCGACGCCATGCAGAACGCCGACGGCCTGCTCGTGCTGTCGGGGGCCCTCAAGGTACTCGCCTGTTCCGCCGGGAAGATCGCCAACGATCTGCGCCTGCTGTCCTCGGGCCCCCGTTCGGGGTTCGGGGAGATACGCCTGCCCGCCGTGGCTCCCGGTTCCTCCATCATGCCCGGTAAGATCAATCCCTTCATGTGCGACCTCGTCGTCCAGATCATGCATCAGGTGGCGGCGAACGACTGGGCGATCACCATGAACGCCTCCGCAAGCGATCTCGATCTGGCCGGCAACGCTACGGTCAGCTTCTTCGCCCTATTACAGTCTTTGGAAATGATCGGCAACGGTTTCGCTCTGTTCGGAGAAAAGTGCGTCGAAGGCATCGTCGCGAACGAAGCGACGTGCCGACGCTATGCCGAAGAATCCACCTCGCTCGCCACCATCGTCGGCACGCTGTACGGCTATGAAACCGGAAGCCGGATCGCCGGGACAGCCTACCGGGAGGGCATCACCTGCAAGGAAGCGGCCCTTCGCGAAAAACTCGTCCCGGCGGACGCTGCGGAGGAGCTTTTCGACGTGGACACGCTCGCGCGCCGCGCCGGAAGCGTCGCCCTGCTGAGGAAATACGGCGGGATGCGCTCCATCGATTGACGGAGCCCCCAACGATCATTTGCCATTCGAGGAGAACGTTCATGCGTAAGGAAACCGACGCGCTCGGTGAAATGCTGCTGCCCGACGAAGTCTATTACGGCATCCAGACGGAACGGAACCGCCAATGCCTTGCCATCACCGACGATCCGCTGTCCGCCTACCCGGCCTTCATCGTGGCCGTCGCGCAGGTGAAGAAGGCGTGCGCCATGACCAACAAGGAAATCGGCGCGCTCGATCCGGACAAGGCGGACGCCATCATGCAGGCCTGCGACGAAATGGCGGACGGGGCCTTCAACGCCGACTTCCCCCTGTGCATCTTCCGGGGATCGGGCACGCCCTTCAACATGGCCGCCAACGAAGTGCTGGCGAACCGGGCCAACGAGCTGCTCACCGGGCACAAGGGCTCCGATCGGGTTCATCCCAATACCCACGTCAACATGTGTCAGTCCTCCAACGACGTGGTGCCGACCGCCAAGGGAATCGCGATCCACAGCGAAGTGGGCCGGGTCATCGCGGCCGCCGCGCATCTTGAGGCAGCACTGGACGCCAAGGCCGAAGAGTTCGCCGACGTGGTCAAAATGGGACGTACCTGCCTGCAGGACGCCGTGCCGATCACGCTGGGGCAGGAATTTTCCGGCTACGCGGCGGGGGTGCGGCGCAACCGCCTGCTGCTGGAAAAGGAACGGGCGCGCTGGTGTACCGGCGTGCTCGGGGCTACCGCCGTGGGCACGGGCATGGGGTGCATGCCCGGATTCACCGATCACATCTACAGGAACCTTTCCGCCGTCTGCGGGCGGGAGATTCGCCGTGACGCCAACCTGTTCGACGGCCTACAGGCTTCCGACTCCTTCATCATCCTCCACGCACATCTGCACGCGCTCGCCACCGTGGCGGCGAAGGCGGCTCTCGACATCCGCCTAATGGGCTCCGGTCCGCGCGCAGGTTTCGGCGACATCGCCATTCCCGCCGTCCAGCCGGGTTCCTCCATCATGCCCGGCAAAATCAACCCGGTCATGACGGAAGTGATGATTCTGGCCTGCCACCGCGTGGCGGGCAATCAGGCGGGCGTTGGTTTCGGGGCCTTCTCCGGGGAGCTGGACCTCGGCGCGTCCTCGGCCGTACCGATCCGCAGCATTCTCAACAGCATCGACATCCTGAGCCGCAGCATGACGCTGTTCGCGGACAAATGCGTACGCGGCCTTTCCGCCAACGCCGACACATGTCTCCGCATGGCCGAACGCTCCACATCGCTGGCCACGATGGTCAGCGCGCTGTTCGGCTACAAAATCGGCAGCCGGGTAGCCGAGGTGGCGTACGAACAGGACATCACCTGCCGCGAGGCGGCGGAACGGGAGCATTTGCTCTCGCACGAGGCCGCGGACGATCTCTTTGATCTGCTGGCATTGACCGACGTGAAGAAAACCGAGGCTCTATTCGCCAAGTACGCCGGAATCCGCAACGTCTGATCCCACCCCCAATCGGAAAGAGGGCCGGTTTCCCCCGCCGGTTCTCTTTCTTTTCACCGGGCCGTCGTCTTCGGAACGTACGGCCCGGATTTGCTCTTAAAGGAAAACACGATGGAACACCGTCCCTCCTGCGCCGCTCCGGGCGGCCTCTCTCAGAGGCAAGGTATGGGCGTCCTTTTCGGCGTGTACCTGTCCTTCGGCCTGAGTCCGCTGTACTGGAATCTGCTGCACGGGGTTTCGGCCATCGAAATGGTCAGCCATCGCTCGCTCTGGGGGAGCGCGATCATCGCCGCATTCATGGTATGGCAGGGGCAATTCCCCACGTTTTTCCGCGCGATCCGAGATCGGCGCGAGGTCGCACTCATCGGCTTGTGCAGCCTCGCCCACCTGTGGAACTGGTGGATATACATTTGGGCCGTCACCAACGGCAGGGTGCTCGAATGCAGCATGGGGCACTACATCGTCCCCATGCTCAGCACCGTGCTGGGGTTTCTGTTTTTCCGGGAACGCCCAAGCCGCCTGCAATGGATGGGAATCGCCTCTGCGGGGATCGGCGTGTTCGTCCTGCTGGCGGGATTCGGGGCCGTTCCGTGGGTTTCCCTGAACGTGGCCCTTTCCGCGGCTCTGTTCGCGTTCTTCCGCAAACGCGCCACGGTCGGAGCCGCTCCCGGCATGCTCATGGAACTGCTGTTCTCCGCGCCGTTCCTCTGGGGCCATCTCCTCTGGCTGGGAGAAACCGGAGCCGGACACTTCCTCGCGGGAAACGCACGCATGGACTTGCTGCTCGTCGGCTGCGGATTCGTTTCCGCCATTCCGCAGCTGGGCCTGAGCCTCGGCATCCGCAGTGTGCCGATGATCTCGCTGGGCATCATGCAATACATCCTGCCGACCACGGTCTTCCTGCTCGGCGTGTTCGTCATGCGCGAACCTATACCGGCTATTAAGCTGCTGGTGTTTCTGTTCATCTGGACGGGCGTCGGACTGTTCCTGAGCGGAGGGCTCTTTTCCAGCAACAAAAGACATGGATAACCCGTTTCGGAAAACTCCTCCCGGATGAGCATGAACACTGCTGAAAGAAGTACACTAGGCTTGAACGGTTCCGTTATATATCTTCCCTTTAGATACGGAAGGCCCCCATTCGGGGGCCTTACACTTCACCTTGCGGCTGTACTTTGTTTTGTCCTTGTGTTTCCTGACGGGCTTCGCCGTCTCCTTCCGCACTCTGGGTTCCGGCAGCACCAGAACCATCACCGTTTTGTTGCCCATCGGAGCGTCCTCCGTTGAGGTGAACGTATTTTGGGGCCCCTGCCGTCGCCTTTACTGGGTCATCCGCAGCGTGCCCATCGTTCGGCCCTCCTTTCTATGTTCAGTATAGAGGCATACTCCCCCGAGTCAAGAGCTGATTTAAAAAAAACCGAGTCTCGGTGCGGCGTTGGACGCCACCATCGGAACGATTCCCTCGTACGGGAAAACAAGGGTTGCGGAAGAGCGGAAGAAAAAGGTTGACACGCGGTCCGGTATTATTTAATGAACGTTTATATAAAAACATATCAGGAACCGGCGGACGCATCGTCCGCGCAAACCAAGGAGTCGCCCATGTCGTCCATCTTTGAAACCATGTCGCGTGCGGAATCGTGGGGCATCACGCTTACCCGGATCGGGATCATCGTCGTTCTGCTGTGGATAGGCGGGCTCAAGGTGACGCAGTACGAAGCGGAAGGCATCGTTCCCTTCGTCGCCAACAGTCCCGTGATGAGTTTCCTGATGGATCAGCCGCAGGACTACAAGGCGCACATGAATCCCGAAGGCAAGCTCGTTCCCGAAAACAAGGCGTGGCACGCCGAGCACGGCACCTATTTCGCCAGCTACCTCATCGGCGCGATCATCGTTTCACTCGGCATCCTGCTCTGCCTGCACCCGTGGTATCCGCAGGCCGCCGCCATAGGCGGATTCCTCGTGTTCGGAATGGCCTTCGTCACCCTGTCCTTCCTCATCACCACGCCCGAAAGCTGGGTGCCCGCGCTCGGAGACGCCGACCACGGCTTCCCCTACCTCAGCGGACGCGGGCGGCTCGTCATCAAGGACGCCATCATGATGGGCGGCGCGCTGGTCGTCATGGCCGACTCGGCCAAGGCCTACCTCCGCAAGCGCGGCAAGAGGCAAGGCTGATCTCCGACGGGCCCGGCCCTTCCCGGACAGGACCGAGCCTACCCAATGACTGTTTTGAGGATAAGCGGAAAACCATGCGCGGCAGAGACCTTTCCGCATACGAAAAGACGAGGCACAAGCCCCGTCTTTTCGTGTTTTTCCAAGAAAGTAATCTCTTCTACCGCATGTATAAGGGGCATCTCCTTCTAAACCGCCTTCGCGGCGGGTAACGGCTGCGCATGCTCTATGCGCCGAACCCGCAGCTTCTAAACCGCCTTCGCGGCGGGTAACGTTGGGGTAGGCGCGAAGATGTGGGGTACTCACTTCTAAACCGCCTTCGCGGCGGGTAACGTTTCGGCAATGGTGATAGTGTCCTGCGTGATCTTCTAAACCGCCTTCGCGGCGGGTAACAATCTCCGTTTCTATGTTGTTCTTCCCATTCTCTTCTAAACCGCCTTCGCGGCGGGTAACTCGCGATATTCTTTCGAGCCCAACAGCGGAGTCTTCTAAACCGCCTTCGCGG
>CAUHBW010000157.1 GCA_959604115.1 uncultured Bilophila sp.
CGTCAGCAGCGGCTTTTTTTCGACCATCTCATACGGCGTCAGCGTGTACGGCAGACGAGGCTCCGGGTAGCGGATGGGAAGCGGCAACGGAAAGCCTTCGGGACGGGAAAGGCTGCACCGCCGGGCGCAGCCGACGCACAGATACAGATCGCCTTTGACGAACCAGTACGGCTTGCTACGCTTCGCAAGCTGATACGGGCAGCCAAGGCGCTCATAGACGTACCCTTCCGGACGCCCGCCATAGGGACGCCAGCCGTCCCGCGTCAGCTGCACGATATCTGTGATCAGTGTCCTCGACATACCTCCTCCTCGCTCAAAAAATCCATGACCGCCCGCGCTTCACGCTCCGTCCGCTCCCGGCATCGCTGGCATTTTCGACGGCTCGCCGGGCGGCATCCTTGGCACTTCACATGCTGCAGCACTTCGGCTATCCGATCCGGCGTCGGCCTTTCCCGCCGCGGGCACGGGCCGTCCAGCACCTCGCGGATACGTAGGATCTGCTCTCCGACATCGCCCGCATAGCGCCCGGCAAGCACGGCATAGACCGTGGAACGCTTCAGATTCTCATGTTGCCTGCAAAACTGGTAAACGGACGTGTGCCGCGCGAGGATGTCAGCTCGGAGACTCTCCAGCGCCGCATTCACGCCGTGGCCCCGCGCTTGTTGTCGAAGGCCCGTTCCCGCTTCTGGAGATCGGTCAGCAGGGCCGTCAGCTTTTCGCGATCGTGCACCCACGCGAAGGTGTGCGTGCCAAACTGGCGCTGGACACGGGTTTCAAGGCTCGTCATGCTGTAGCCGAGCTTCTTCCAGATCGCCAGAATCTGGCGCTTCAGCGAGGCGTGCGGCGCGTCGTCCGGCACGGAAATCCAGTCCGGGCGGGCCTTGGCGGTCACCTTGCGGCTGCTTCCCTTGCTTTCAAAGCGCGCCCCGAGCCCGGCAAGGAGATGGATCAACTTTTCAAGCTGGTACCAGTTCAAATCCTTGGAGCTTTCCTTGCCGAACTCCTTCTTCAGAAGCGCCCGATACCCGTCTTCATCGAGATGCGGGAGCTGCTTCCGGGCGATGGCGATCTTTGCGTAAAGAGGGCGTCTATTCTGTATGGCCATTATGCTTACTCCTGATGATACTGCTTACGGGAACGAATTCGATTCCCTTGCGGGCCGTGGTGACGGCAACGTACCAGCGCCCGTCATAAGCCCGGATGGGCGGCGAGACCGTCCACGCGCCGTCATGCCAGACGATGCCGCCAGTCTCACGCCGGATGCTCACCCGTGTCTTCGCTGGAAGAGCAGGAGCCAGTTCCGGGACAGGCATGCCGCCAAGGGCGACGTCAGCCACAAGCTGACCAAGCCGATCCGGACCGACGAAAAGCGCTCCGCCTTCCGGCGCATCAAGCCAGCGCCGGTTCACGCGCACGCGAAAACCGTCCCCGCCGCCGTGGACGGAGGCGGAAGACAGCTCGATCTTCGTGCGTTCCGTGCCGATTCTGACACAAATCGATCCGATAAATTTTCGATTATCTTCCGCCATCATCCTGATCCTCAGATATCAATACCGAACGCCGCAAACCGAGCGCGAAGCTCGTCGTTTTCACGCCGGAGCCTTTCGACAAGGCACTGCGCGGCCTCAAGCCGCTCTTCGTCGACGCCCGCGCTGTGGGAAGCATCCGGGGAGCGCTCAGGGAACGGGCCGTCAAAGGTCATACGATAGAGCGTTTCCGCCGACATGACCGCGTGACGCCCCCCCACAGCAAGCGGTAATAAGGAACGAGCAGTCCGTCCGCCCGGCGGACGTCGCCGGCCTCGGACATTTCGTGCCCCTCAGCGTGGGGAATCGGACGCCAGTCCATGCTTTTTCTCCTTACGTTGCTCGTCGACGTAGTTCAGGGCACGAAGGCAGGTATTCAGGTTATCTCTGAGCTGCTCGAAGCTTCCGCCCCTTTTGAGCATGAAAAGACAAACCGTATCCCCCTGTTCCATGTCTTTGATGGCGTGGACGCCCGCGCCGGAAACCGTTGCTATATATCGCGGCATGGGAGCCTCCTGTAGAGTTTTCGGGCGAGGACGACTTCGCACTCGCTCAATGGCTTCGGACAGAGAGCGACCGGGGCCAGATTATGGAGAGGATACCCGAGGCGGCAACGGAATGCCGGAGGCTGGCCGCGCCGATACCGACGCACCAGCGCAGCGCAATTTTGACACGTTGCATGGATCGCGAGTTGCATGGGTGCTCCTTCCGTTATTGGAGGCTGCTCATCAGGCCCGGCGCGCCACCGCCGGACGACGGCCCGTGTGGGCCGTTTCGCGTCTATTCCCCGTCTTCTTTCTGCTGCTCGGCATCTTCCTGCTTTTGGTTTTCAATCAGCATAGTTGCGCAATCCAGCACGCAATTGCCGCAAATATGCACGCCATCCTTTCCCGTAATAAGGTGCTTGCATTCGGCCTCGGAACGTCCGCAAAAGCTGCAATGGATCAGCTTGTCCTCACTCATGACTCCCTCCTTAATTCAACAATTCCTTGAATTCCTTGGAACCCCTGAATTCAACTTTCAGACGTTCCGGGATGTGTACCGTTTCACCAGTTCGCGGATTGCGGCACTTCCGTGCATTACGCTTGACCGTCGCAAGCTTGCCGACACCGGGCAGAGAGACCTCGCCTCCCTGAAGAAGCTCCGCGGCCATCACCCAGCACAAAGACTTAAACAGCACATCAAGCTGCGCCATAGAGAATCCCTCGTTCTCGCTTTCCTTCCAACGCTTGAGCAATTCGGTCTTTCTCATCTCAACTCCTTTTGATGATTTGGTTTACTTTCTCGACTGGATACCCGGCCTCCAGAAGTCCCTTCCGGGCGTTGTCACGGATGGCGTCACACACGCTCTTCTTGAGCAGGGGCGACGCCTCCGCCCACTCCTCGCTTTGGGTGAGCAGCGGCATGGCTTCGGGCGGGAGCGTTGCGTCCCGAAGCACGTACTCCGCGTACTTCCGCCCAAGGGCTTCAAGCCCGGCCTTGGAAAAGGTGACCTTCGCCATGTCCTACCCCGCCAGCTCTTCAACCTTGACGTCGACGGAGATGCTCTCGACCGTGCGGCGCTTCATGCCGATCATCTCCAGCTTGGAGTCGGGCCAAGCCATCATCGCCGCCCGATCCAGCTCTTCCTTCACGCGGATGCCGTCCAGCAGACCGAACTCGCGGAGCTTCTGGAGCGCCATGACGTCGGATATGCCGTTCTGGAGGACGATGCGCTCGGACTGCCGGAACGAAATGGTACCAAACGCCAGATCAAGGCTCTTTTTGTTCGCGAACAGCCTAGATTTATTCAGCGTTCCAAACGCTTTGACCGCCTTCTCCAGCTCCGTATACCGGGCAAACAGCGGGGTGCTCTCCTGCTGCGCACGGGCCTTGGCGTCGTCAATCTGCTCGTTCATCGCGCCTTCAATCAACGAGAGCTTGCGGCTGATGGCCAACATCTCGGCCAGAGCACCTTCAGCCTGCTGCACGTCCTTGATGATCAGCTTGTCGGCCATGTTTACTCCCCCTCCTTCGCGCTCACGACGAGCTTGGATTCCGCCTCCTGTACGCGGTCGGCAAGCTCGCCGAGATTGTGCCGGGCCAGCCGTACCAGTGCCCATTCATCTTCCCCCACCTTTCCGGCGAGAACGCCGAGCGCAGCCATAACGCTTCTGATTTCATCGCTAAACATGGGATTCTCCTTCAGTTTCGGTGTTATTCTCAACTTGGTTGCAAAACTTCTGATTCAGGACGGCAAGGTGTACACGGAGCTTTTCCCGCACATATGTCTTGTCCAGATCGGCGGTCAGCATGAGTGTGCACAGCGATGCCATCGCCGCCCGCTCCTCAGCGTACACGTCGGGAATGTCCGCCGGTGGCCACGGGGTTTCGCGCTGCGCCTGTCCCTTTTCCGTGGTGCGCCACAGCACAGTGCCCCTGTCCCGCCCGCACCGTTGGACAAACCCCTCTTCTTCAAGGTAGTTTACGTACCGCTGCACGACTGTCCCCCCAACCCGTGCGATGGAGGCGACGGAGGATTTCGTCCAGCCGGGCGGCTGTATCCTGATGATGCGCCATGTGCGGATGTAGCTCTCGCCGTGGCGACGGGGTTCGCGCCCGGGGATGTACCGGAAATGCCCCTGCCCTACCCGCTCCACTTCGCCGCGCTCGATCAGCTCCTGAATCCGTCGTCGGACCATCTGGCGCTGGCTTTCCGTCTCGGCTCCAAGCGCGTCACGCATCTGGGCGACGGTTGTGGTGTTCCCGTTCGCCGAAAATGCCTTGAGCGCGTTCCGCACTTCTTCCATTCCCGCTGTCCGCATAGTTACCTCCGGATTCCGAGAGCCTGCTTGACGAGGTCTGCGGATACGTCGCGTACCCCGGCGACCCGCGCCGCGCTCTCGACGGAGAGCACGCCGTTGTGGACGCGCCGGAAAATGCCCTTCGCCTCGGCGTGGATGAGCGCGGCGGCTTCAGGCGTCAGCTTCAGGTCGGCGGCTTCGAGGGCAAAAAGCATCACGTCGGCCCGCTCGACCTTGCCGAACGGCACCCGGAACTCCTGCGGAATGCGGTCAATAATGCGTGACCGTGACTCAAGCCGCGTGAGAAGTGCCTGTTCGCCGATCAGAACGATGGGGCAACCCGTCATGTCGTATATATCGCGCAGGTCTTCGATACGCCGGATGTCCAGACGGTCGGCTTCGTCGATATAGATCGGCGTATGGGTACCTTCGAGTTCGTGAATAATTTCAGTCTTGCACCGATGTGTCCCATGAGGACGAGAGCCTTTCACTTCGTAGCAGAGGTCTTGCATAAAGGCGCACTGCGTGATCCCCTCCATCGCCCGCAGGTAAAAGCCCCGCTCGGCGTAGAGCATCTGGGAAGCTTCGGTCTTGCCCGTCCCGGCCTCGCCCCACACGGCGACCATCCCCGGACGGCCCTTTTCAGTGTCCACTGCCATGCCGACGACCTTGCGAAGACGCTGGACATTTTGTGTCTCAATAAATACCTTCTTCATGCAGTCCTCTCTTTGGGGGCATACAGGCCGCGCAGTTGCTCGAACCGGAGGCCTGTCGTTGTACGGTACTCCTCTGAAGCTTCGTAGCGAGTCATGAACTCCGCATCCTCCTGCTTCAGAGGAGTACCGTTTATTACTGAAATTTCAAAAAGATAGGCGTACTTGTCGAGTTCGGAAGCGAAGAACTCCGGCAGCGTATACGCGGGCTGCGCCGCCTCCGCCTGCTGATGCCGTTCGGCGATGGCGGCAAGCTGTGCGGCTTCTTCCTCAGAAAGTTCCGGTGCCTGCGGAAGGGCTTCAGATTGACGTGAGCGAAGCAACAAGGGCTGGCGGCGTTCCTTTGCCGGAAGCATCCACGGCAGGCTTTCGAGCACATCGGCACTTTTGCCATCCATCTCTTTGACCAGTTCCATTGTCTTGCCGCGCAACGCCTTCTGGCGCTTGTTCGCCTCCCTGACCTTTTGCATGTCAAGCTCATCTCCGAAAACGGCTGCAAGCGGATTCAAGGCTTCGACGGGCTTTGCGACGCCGATTTTTCGATTCGTCTTGATGTCATACAGGCCAACTTCGGACAAATCCGCCCACGAATACATGGCCATGACATCGCAATTCAAACCGTAGAGAGCTTCGGATTCAAAGCGTATGCCGCTGATCGTAAACCCCGTCCGCTTCGGGGAGACCTTACGGCGGAGCAGAAAATGCCGTTCGAGGCTTGCTGTATCTATTCCCGGCCCTTTCCCGGCTTGAAAGATGCTGTCCGGCGTCAGGCCGTCAATGCCCCGGTGGGGACGCTTGGAGTACCACCCGACAAATGCGGAAAAGATCTGCGCGACTTCTTGGATGGTAGGGACATAATCGCTATGGTGCGCCCTGTGGTACGTCTCCGCCCGCTTGAGATAGGCGGGCTTGTCGTCGACATTATTGCCGCGATATGAGGGCATGTACCGGGCGCACTGCTCGTTGAACGTGCCCCAGAAACGTTCGATGATCTTCGTTTGTGCGGCGTAACGCTCCGAGTGATGAACATAAATGCCGAGCCGGGCATACAGGCCGTCCATCTCTCCAAGATCAGCGTCTTTTCCGAAGTATGCCGCACAGTACGCCTTGCCGTTGTCAATGTAGACGGCGCGGGGGTAACTTCCGAGGTTCCGAATCGCCATATGCAGTGCGCTGGCGATGGCCCGCGTGTCTTCTTCCGGCATGATCTCCCATCCAAGGGGCATGCGTGACCGCCAGTCAAACCAGACGATCAGCGTCAGGCGAGCGGGTCTTCCCGTCAGAGGATTAATGGCGTCGAAATTCAACTTGTGGCCATCCGAGAAGAGGATGTCGCCGACGCGCAGTACCTTGTCGTCACGGGCAAGGTAAGGGCCGACCTTGTCCCGGAGGGCCTTCTCGCCTTCGCGCTTGAGAACGACGATGTCGTGATTCGCGGCGTCATAACGCTGAAAGAACCTGCGGGCACTGGAATATGTCGGGATCGGAGCGCCCCGCTTGGCGAGAATGGCGGCTGCGGCATTATAGGCCATCATCATGCTTGGCTGGTTCTGGTGAAGCCATGCGCCGAGAAGCAGCTCCTCCGCTTCTTCACCGACCTGACCAAGCCCTTTCGGGCCTCCCTTTGTCCACGCACCACGCTTGTCGCACAGAGCCTGATAGTCATCACCGTTCTCACGAAGCGCCTTGTCCCATCGATAGATCGTCTTGACGGAGACGTCGCCGAGTTGCTCATAGACTTTTGGGAGAAGGTGTCCCGTTCTGTACGAGAGTTCGAAAGTGGCCGAAGCCTCTGCCTTCGTCTGCCTGGACTTGACGCAATACTCGCGCCATTCCATCACCAGCCGAAAACGGGCCATCCCGATGGAGTTTGCCCAGTCGGGGATGACGACATCGTCGGATGTAATGGGCACGGGAACGGAGCTTTCGGTGACGGCCCTGGCAATCTGGATACGCGTAGCTTCGGGCATGGAAGCGACCAGCCACTCCTTCCCGCCGCCGCGACCGGAGCGGGGACGAAACTGCCAGCCTTCGCGGGCGGCACGCTTCTCAACTGACTGCCTTGTTATTCCAAGCAGTGCAGCTATCTCTTGCGTGCTGTACACGTCCTTCATCGCCATTGCCTTTTACTCCTTTCAAATCTGGCCCGGATTGTGCCGCTCCGGGCGGGCGTCCCATACAGGAGATATGGAATTCGCCGTTGCACGCTGCTTTCACTGGAAATATGCGGCGAAAGCCTACACGGTCGCGGTAGCTGCTGCCGACGCTCGGATCTTCCGGGACTCAGGTCTTCTGAGATTCCGGCGCTCTTGGCAGCCGGGCCGTCAGGTGCGCGGACGCTCTCGGCGTTCCGGCACGCTGCGGCTCCTTGGGTTTCTTCTCCAATCTGGTAGAGTGCTTTTACCAATCAACCCACTTCAACCCCGGAGCCGTTCCGGGCCAAATTGGAGAAGAAAATTCTAGAAACCATGTGTGGTAATTTTGAACTCTGATATCCGAGCGAGAACGATATCCAATAAACATCCAGAACAAGACAGAGAAAAATGGTTGCAATAAATGGGCAACACTACTTGCAGCTGAACACATCATGAAGCTCAATAGTCGCAACAAGTCCGTAACAGACAAGAACCCTATTAAGCGGTGGTGCCAGCACCTCCATGATGCCTTCGACATCCAATCCTTCGATTGCCTGAAACACAGCCTTGCGGCGTTCATTCAGACTGCGTGGCTGTGCTTCGGGAGTAGAAGCCTCGCCTTCCTCATCCTTCTTCCACACGAAGATGGGAGACTTCGGATCAATCGGTTCCACCGGCAAGCCCGCCCGGGCTGCCACCGTCATATTGATTATCTCCTGCGACATGCCCAACTCACCTAGAAAACGGGCAAGTTCTCGAAGATTTTCTACGAAAAACGGTGACAGGGAATTGGTATTATCGGGACTTCTCATGCTGCCGCCTCCTTCCCCACCGGAGCCATCCGGCGGGGGTCAAAAAGGTATTTTTCCGGGACGCCCGCCGCACGGAGCGCATCCAGAACGCGCTCCGAATGGTTGCACCCCCTGACCGTGGCGCACACAGCCGACTCCGATATGCCGAGTTCATCGGCCACAAGGCCAGCCGTGCCCCCCTTCCTCTGGAGAGCTTCATAGATGCGCTTGGCCACTCTGCAGCGCAGTGCGCCGAGTTCCGCTCGGGTGATCGGAGTTCCCGCACGACGTCGGCTCATAACCCCTCCTCCAATCTTTTTTTC
>CAUHBW010000158.1 GCA_959604115.1 uncultured Bilophila sp.
TCGGTGCCCTTGGCGGCCTTGGCGAGTTCCTTCTCGAGGCTGCGGACGCGCATGTTCGCCACGGTCAGCTTGGCGGACAGGGACACGCGATCCCACATCAGCATGGCGAGGATGCACAGCGCGCCGAGCACGAAACAGATGATGAGCAGCGTATAGAACGGCATGGGAGCGGATTCGACCGGCGGGACGAACAGCAGATCGAGTTTCAGCGGAACAGCCTGCGAGAACGCACCTTGGTTCTGCACGAAGAACATCATGACCAGGAAGAACAGAATGACCAGCAGCAGCACTTTGATGTAACGCATAGACCTCTCCTCATGCGGGTTTGCCCGGGCGCAACCGGGCGAAAAGGGGTTTGAGTTTGCTATAGGTCGAAGCCAGATGATCGGGGATGACCCGCGTTTCACTCATCACGGCCATAAAGGAAGAATCACCGTTCCAGCGGGGGACAAGGTGAAAGTGCAGGTGGTCGCGGATTCCGGCTCCGGCGGCTTCGCCGAGGTTGAGGCCCACGTTGATGCCCTGCGGTTTGAAGAATTCCCTCAGGATGGTGGTGCACTGCCTGAGCAGTTCCATGATCTCTGTGGATTCCTCCGTCGTCAGCAGCGGAAGGTCCATGACGTGCCGTAGCGGGGCCACCATGATGTGCCCGTTGTTGTACGGAAACTTGTTCATGATGACGAATGCGGTCTTGCCCCGGTACAGAACGAGGCGTTCCTCGTCGTGGGAAAGATCGTCGGGAGGGAGACAAAGAACGCAGGAATCCGGTTTCGGCCCCAAAATATAGTCCATGCGCCAAGGGGCCCACAGAGGATGTGTCATAAGACAGCTTCCTTATTTGAGTGAAAAATCGTTTTTCACTCTTCTACACGGCAAGGGCTTGCACGGCAAGCCCTTGCCGCCGGTCGCAGAGACATCAGCGCGTTTTTTTCCGGTTCGGCGAGAAGGAATGCGCGTCGGGAATGCCCTTTTCAATCAGCCCCTTCGCCAATTCGAGCTGAAGTTCTCGGGTTCCGGCCCGGCCGTCCAGCTTCGCGGCCAGAACACGGCGCATGACCTCGCCGAATCCCGGTCCGGGCTCAAGCCCCATCCCGCGCAGGTCGTCCCCGGAGATGTCCACCTTGAATTGGCGCCACTTGTAGATGTACTGGGAGACGCTGCCGCTGATGTCCTCGTTGGGGGAACGTGCCATGATGTACAGCGTGCCTTCGAGAGGCAGGGGCGCGAGCAGCGCGCAGAGCCGGCTGACGGCGTGTTCCCTTTGCCCGTTCTTTTGCGTATCCCGGTGCCAGTTGATGAGTTCCATCAATGTCATGCGGACGCTTTCCCGCAGGCTCAGGATCATTTCCCGCGTCGTGGGGTTCAGGCCCAGACGGTGCAGGATGTCCGCCGTTTCGATGGCGGGGACCGCGCTGCACAAGGCCATGAGGTAGAGCGTGCCGAGTTCCGGCGTTTCCTTGAAATAGAGGAGCCGGTACCAGTCGATCACTTCCCGCAGGGAGTCGAGAAGTTCGTTTTTGTCGGGCGTCAGGGTGAGGCTCGGATGGATCGCCGCCAGCACGCCGAGTTCGTTCAGGCGGCGCAGGCAGGTTTCCGGTTCGTCTTCCCGGAAGATCAGATTGAGCTCGTGCAGAATGCGCGCGCCGGAGAGCTTTTCGACCAGATTCAGGGACAGCGCGTTCTTGATGAGCTTTTCTCCCTGCGTGCTGATGTGGAACCCGTAGCGTTGCTCGAAACGCACGGCTCGGATGATGCGGGTTGGATCTTCCACGAAGCTCAGGGCGTGGATGATGCGGATGGTCTTGCGCTGAATGTCGCTTTGCCCTCCGAAGAAGTCCACGAGGCAGCCGAACTGCCCCTTGTTGAGACGGAGGGCCATGGCGTTGATGGTGAAGTCGCGCCGGAACAGGTCCATCTTGATGGAGGACAGCTCCACGGTGGGCAGCGCGGCGGGATACTTGTAGTATTCGAGGCGCGCCGTGGCGACGTCGAGACGCTGTTCGACGCCGTTTTCGTCCGTGTAGATGACGAGGGCGGTCATGAACATCCGGTGTTCGCGGACGCGGCCTCCGAGCTTCTTGGCGAGTTCCTTGGCGAAGGCGATGCCGTCGCTTTCGACCACCAGATCGACGTCGTCGAATTCGACGGCGGGGCGGCTGAGCATGATGTCGCGGACGAAGCCGCCCACGGCGTAGACGTTGACGTGCAGGCTGTCCGCCAGCTCCCCGGCGGTGTGCAGCATGCGCAGCATGGGCTGCGGAAGCCGCGTGGACAGCAGCTTGGCGAGATTGCGCTCGCGCCCGCTGGTGTTGACCGGAATGGGAACGCCGGAAGGGTCTTCCACGAACATGTTGACGAGGTCGGTCCGGGTCACGACGCCGACGACTTCGTTTTTTTCCACCACGGGAACCAGACGCTGGTGCGCGCCCACGATGATTTTCATGAGCCGTTGCAGGGGCGCGTCCGGCGGGACCGTCAGGACGGTGCGCTGCATGTACTCGGAAACCGGCATGTCGCCCAGTTCGTGGGAGATGGCCTTCGAGGCGATCTGGCACTCCATGTACCCGATGCAATGGCGGGTTCCGGTCCTGAAGACGGGGGCCGCCTTCAGGCCGTAGCGGTTCATGATTTGTTCGGCTTCCCGGATGCTCTGCCTGTCCTCGATGCCCACGGCGGGGGAGGACATGAGATCCCGGGCCTGCTTGTTCGGATTGACCTGCATGTAGAGCTGCTGGAAGATGGCGTCCTTGAGCTCGGGGATCGGGGTGTTCTTGACGGAGGCGGAAGCCGCGAAACGGTGTCCGCCGCCCCCGAGACTCTTGCAGATCTGCCCCACATCCACGGCGTCCACCCGACTCCGGGCGACGACCTGCACCTTCTCTTCCATGTTGGCGAGGGCGAACAGTACGTTGCAGGATTCCATTTCCATAAATTTTTGGGCTAGATAGGCGAAGTCGCCCATGAAGCTGTCCAGCGTCGCCTCCGCAAGGACCACGCTGTAGGGGCCGACCTCATGGACGGAGGCCGAATCGAGAAGCTCGTTCAGCACCTTGATGTGGATGCTGGTCATGCCCGTCTGGACGAGATCGGCGATGAAGGGCAGGTCCATCCCGTGCTGGCGCAGCCACGCGGCGGCGAGAAAGTCTTCCGTCTTGGTGGAGGTGTAGGTGAACGCCCCGGTATCGCCGTAGATGCCGAGTCCGAGAAAGGTCGCTTCCTGACAGGTCGGGGTGATGCCCTGTTCCTGCATGGCCTGACAGATGAGGGTGCAGGTGGATCCGGTGGTGCCGATGCGGGAGATGTCCGCGCGGATGACCTTGCTTTTTTCCCCGGAACCGGCGGAAGGCGTCGGATGATGGTCCCAGACCTGCACTTCGACGCCGGGCAGTTCGAGGAATTCCTGCACGTGCGGGACGCGGGAACGCATCTGTGTGTCGACGACGATAACCCGCCGCACGCTGGCGGGGTCGATCTCCTTGGGGCCTTTGAACGTATACAGAAACACCGCAGTTTCGTTGAAGAACTGGTTCAGCGGCTTTTCCATGCTCCCCGGAAAGATCATGATGCCGTCGGGGTAGAGCATCGACATCCCGATCATCGAGGACAGGGCGTCCCAGTCGGCATTGCTGTGGCAGGTGATGACGGTGGGGGCGGGGGCCAGAGATGGTTTCATGCGGTTTCCTTTGCAAAGGCTCCGTCGCCGGAATGGGACGGCGTTTCGGTCGGGGCGTCGTCGGGATGGTGCGACCGGGGGTGGTATTGCCTGTGGATGTGCAACAGGCGTTCGGACTGGACGTGCGTATAGAGTTCCGTGGCGCTCATGTCCGCATGCCCGAGCAGGATCTGCACGGAGCGCAGATCCGCCCCGCCTTCCAGCAGGTGGGTGGCGAAGGAATGCCGAAACGTGTGCGGGGAAATGGGCTTGCGGATGCCCGCCTCCAGCGCGTACCGCTTGACCAGTTTCCAGACGCCCTGCCGGGAGAGCCCGTTGCCGGAGCGGTTGAGGAACACTTTGTTTTCGATGGGCGTAAAGAGAGGCCGGACATCCCGGAGATAGTCGGCCATGCGCATGACGGCGGCGTCATGGAGCGGGACGAGGCGTTCCTTGCTGCCCTTGCCGAATATCCGCACCACTCCGCGCTGGAGGTCGAGGTCGAGAGGCTGGAGTTCGATGAGTTCGGAAACGCGCATGCCCGCAGCGTACAGCATCTCCAGCATGGCCCGGTCCCGAAGGCCGAGTTTGCCGGTGGCGTCCGGCGCGTTGAGGAGCCGGGTGATTTCCTGTTGCGTGAGCACATCCGGCAGGAGGGATGGCAGTTTCGGCGTATCGATGAGCGCGGCGGGATTGGAGGGGAGAGCACCCCGATCCACGCACCAGGCGAGAAAGCCGCGCAGGGACGATATCCGCCGCGCGAGCGTGCGCGCCGCGTCGCCCCGCTTGCGCAGCCAGGCGACGAACAGCGAGATGTTCTCGTCGTCAAGTCCGGTGAGCGGCGTTCCCAGTTCGTCCAGAAAATCGCGGAGGGCATCCAGATCCTGTCTGTAGGCCGCGACGGTATTGCGCGACAGCCCCCGTTCGGCTATGAGTCCGTCAAGCCAGCGGGAAGCCAGCCGCGCCGGAAAAACGCCGGGAGCGTCGGCGGCCCGTCCGGCGTCCGCCGATGCGGATGGCGTCTTGGTTCGCGTGGTTGTGTTCATGTTGGCAGAATACACCAGACCATGCGGAATCGCAAACCGGTTACGTCTTTGGGAGCGATGGAATGAACGGAAGGCACATCGCCTACGTGTGTATGGGGTCCAACATGGGCGAGCCGGAAACGAATCTGGCCCGCGCGCAGGAAGCTCTCGCGTCGATGCCCGGCTGGAAGGTGGAGGCGGCTTCGCCGGTCTATCTGACGGAACCGCAAAACGTGCGCGAACAGGCGTGGTTCGCCAATCAGGTTCTCAAGGTATCCTGCGCTTCGGACATGACAGCCCCCGATTTTTTGGATATGCTTCTTGATGTGGAAAAGAGACTGGGACGTGTCCGGGACACTCCGGAAAACCCAGTGGTGCGTTTTGGCCCGCGCGTCATCGATCTGGACCTGCTCCTTTTCGATCGGGAACGCCGGGATACGCCGCATCTGACTCTGCCGCACCCGCGCATGCTGGAACGGGCCTTCGTGCTCGTGCCCCTGCGGGATATCGAACCGAATCTGCTCCTTTCCGATGGGCGTACCCCCGGAGAGGCGTTGCGTTCCCTCGCTCATGCCGTGGAAGGGAACCGCATCCGCCAGTAACGGCAATGCTGGAGTTGCACCATGTGGAAGTTGTTGATCCTCGCGCTTGTGGGGTATGTGCTGTATCGCATGTTCATGAACGACCGCAAAAAGAGCGGCGAGGACAGCAAGAAGGAAAAGGAGCATCTCGTCGCGACCGGCGATATGGTGAAAGACCCCGTCTGCGGAGCATATATAGACGCCGACAGCTACATCACCGTCCGGGACGGGAGTACGGTGCACCGTTTTTGCAGCTATGACTGCCGGGACGAGTTCCTGAAACGCGCCGGAAAACTGCCCGAAAAGACCGGAGACGACGAATAACCGTTCCGGGAGACGGGCGTTTTTTCATGGAGCAAAAGGAGGTGAATATTTTCGCCTCCTTTTTGTTTTGATGCGTTGCCCTCGGGTTAAAGGGACTCGGCTTCCGGCATCGCTGGAACAGGCGCGAAAGACACGGCGGAGGCCATTTTTCGGCACTGTCTATGGAAAATTCTCGTCATTTTTTCCGTGGGAAGGCTTCGCCAAACTGCCGTGAGGGCTCTCAAGAGAGTTCCCGCGAGCGGGAGGCGGCTTCCCTGTTCGCTTCGGGTTGGAGCCCCGAACAGAGATTGAGGGCTCGTTCCTTGGCACGAAGCAGCAACGGAGTCATGGGAACTCGGGGCTGGGTATCAATGCAGGCGCCGAGGTAGCCCCCGAAAGGGAGGGAGGTCTGGAAGCTGTTGATGCGATCCCAGACACTTTTCTTTTTCCATGTGGGCGGCGGTCCGAGCAGGACGGAGCGGGCATGGATGGTCCCCTCGGGACACAATGTGCGGACCATGCGCGCCAGTTTCCACAGCGTCATGTTGTGGGTCCTGTGCCGGAACTCCGGCGAGGGCCTGTGCAGCACGCGCTGTATCTGGTACAGCGAGCAGGCGTTCATGAACCCGACGATGACGCCCCGGTGCGACACGCGGATAGCCTCCCGGAGCACCTGTTCCGGGTTCTCGACGTACTCCAGTACGGTGAGCAACGCCACATAGTCGAACTGGTTGTCGTCGAAAGGCAGGTGATCCGGCTGGCCGAGCTGGAATTCGGCTCTGTTTCCCAGACGTTCGCGGGCCATGTCCAGCAGTTCGGTACCGGTATCAAGCCCGGTGACGTCGAATCCGTAATGCCAGAGCATTTCCAGAAAGATGCCCGCGCCGCATCCTATATCCAGCAGGGTATGCCCGCGGCGAGGCCATTGGGAAATCAACTGCTGGAAGAGACGGTTCTCCTGAGCGATGGCATAGGCCCCTTCCGGCGTTGCATACCAGTCATGCAGGTGTCGGGCTGTTTCGGCGTTCCACATCTTTGCCTCCACACGGTTCTGTATTCCTGCGGGAAGAGTATCCTTTTGGCGGAGCGCAGGGAAGCCCCTTACTCGGCCTCGGGCCAGATGCCACAGGGCCGCGCGGGGGCGTACCCGGCCCGGAAGGCGGCTTCGAGATCCGCAAAGCGGACCTGATTGCGTTTCGCCACGCGCGCGTCGCGGAGACAGTCGAGCGAGAAAAAACGGTTGCTGTTCCGGTTGCCGACGTAGGCGGCACGCGCTTCCGGCAGGCTCAGGACGTGTCTCCAGCATCCCGCGCGCTTGTCCAACGCCTCTTTTTGCGCCGCCGTCAATCGTTTGACGAGCTGATCGGGCAGGTCTTTGTGGGCGTAGAAGGAGCCCATGCCTTCCCGGAGCACCAGTTCGTTGAGGGATTCCCCGGAAGGCAGCACGAGTTCGGCGATAAGCCGCTCATACCGGTCTTTTGAGGAGCCGGAAAGCGGCAGTACCCGGACCTGTTGCCCCCGCGTCCGTTCGGCGGTGAATCGTTGCGCTTCCCGGGCGTAATATTGGGGAGGCGTGTCCTTGGAACCTTTTTCCGGCGTGTCGATTCCGGCGAGACGCACGCGCTGCCCGGTGTCGAGCACGACCGTATCGCCGTCGATGCACAGCCGCACGGTGGCGGAAAACGCGGGAGCCGCCGGCGCGGCGGCCGCGTACAGGATGAAAAAGGCCGCCACAAGGACGTATATTACCCATGTTCTTTTATATTTCATTGTATTCTATAATCTTTATTCTAAAAGGTTATTTCCTAATCTTCGAAAAGCTACCTTATTGCTAACCCCAGAGTTCTTTTTACAGGAAAGAACTCTCTCCCCGTATCCCCTCTCACAAATTAGGCACGCCCACAAGAGTCCTTTGGGCGAAGTCTACAGCCATACCCTTCGCGGGTCCTTCCGGGCTGGCGAAGAAAACAACGGCGGTTCGACCCCATACTTTGGTCGCGATCTAAGGAATGCCGAACCCGGAAAAACGGAATGTCTTTTCGGGATGTTGGACGCTGCCTAAAAAGTTTGCATTTAAAGATAAATAAAATCAATAGGATATTATATATGAGCAGAAAGAAATACAAGGAGCAGGTCGAGCGGCGGGTCGGGGAGGAGCAGAAGGCGATGGAAGCCAAGGCTCCGGCCAGGAAGCAGGACCCTTCGTCCGAACTCACCACCGAGGTCATCCGTACCTACTTCGACGAGGACGGCGTGGGCGACGGTAAGCTGTTCAACCGTCTGCACCGGGACAAGATCGTGGGCGTGATCGATTCGGATGACTTCCTTTTCTGGAATGGGGCGCATTGGGAGAAGGCGAAGGAGAAGCAGGAGTTCCGGGCGATAGAGGATGTAGTCCGCCTCTATGAACGCCTTGCCGTCGAGAAGGAGAAGGAGTTCGACTCCGTGGATAAACGGGACGATCCCGATTTGAAGAAGGAGCTCCAGAAGCAGCTCGGCGCAATTCGGCGGCGGATCAAGACGCTGCGTGATGCCCCCGGTCAGGACAACCTGAAAAAGATGACGGCCCGTGTCGATCCTCCTCTGCTGGTCTATCCCGAGCAGTTGGACGACAAGCCCCGTTTGATGCCCTGCCCGAACGGCGTGATCAACCTGGAGACGGGTGAGCTGGCGCAGGGCAGACCACGGGACTACCTCCT
>CAUHBW010000159.1 GCA_959604115.1 uncultured Bilophila sp.
GAGGGGGAGGAGAAACTTTCCTCAGAAAGTTTCTCCTCCCCCTCCCCAATCTTCATTCTTTTCCCTTACCGGGCGTCACGGAGCTTGCGCTGCTCCTCTTCGTCGCGGTAGAGCTTGTAGATCACGGAATCGACGAGGCCCTGCCAACTGGCTTCGATGATGTCGTGGGACACGCCCACGGTCACCCACGTGCTGTCGGCGTCGCCCGACTCAATGAGCACGCGCACCACGGAGGCCGTGCCGCCCGTGCCGTCGTCGGCGGAGAGCACGCGCACCTTGAAGTCCAACAACTTCATTTCCTTGAGCCGGGGGTAAAACGGCAGCAGCGCCTTGCGAAGCGCGGAGTCCAGCGCGTTGACCGGACCGTTGCCGGTGGCGGCGGTGTGCTCGACGGCACCCTCCACCTCCACCATCACCGTTGCCTCCTCCATCGGAAGCTCATGGTTGGCGTCGCGCAGGGCACTTACGTGATACTGCACCAGCTTGAAGAAGTCCCGGACGCCGCGCCGCGCCAGCTTGCGCAGAATGAGCAGCTCCACGCTGGCCTCGGCGGACGCGTAGTCATAGCCGAGACTGGCCTTCTTCTTCAGCTCGTTGAACAGCCCCTTGACCACGGGCTCGTCCTTGTCCAGATGAAACCCGAACCGCCGGGCCAGCGAAACGATGTTGCTCCGCCCCCCAAGCTCCGTGATCAGAATGCGCTGCCCGTTGCCCACCAGCTCCGGCTCCATATGCTCGTAGAGCGAGGAACAGCGGTTGACGGCGCTCACATGCACCCCGCCCTTGTGCGCAAAGGCGGAATTGCCCACGAACGGCTGGCGGTTGAAGGGCTTCATGTTCGCCACTTCGCCGAAATAGGCCGACAGCTTGGAAAGCTGACGCAGCCGCACGTCGGCGGGTTCCGGCAGACAGGCCAGACCGCTCTTGGCCTGAAGAATCGGAATGATGGAGCACAGATTGGCGTTGCCGCAGCGTTCGCCCACACCGTTGAGCGTGCCCTGCACCATTTCCGCGCCCGCCTGCACGGCGATGACCGTGTTGGCGACGGCCATTTCACAGTCGTTGTGCGTGTGGATGCCGAGCCGCACTTCGGGCAGGGCCGCATGCAGGTCCGTGACGATCTGGTGGATTTCGTTGGGCAACGTGCCGCCGTTGGTGTCGCACAGCGTGATCAGCAACGCCCCGGCCTCGTGGGCCGCACGCAGCACCGCCAACGAGTATTCCGCATTGCGCTTGTACCCGTCGAAGAAATGCTCCGCATCAAAATAGACTTCTGGCATGGAGCGTTTCAGGTAGGCGACGGAATCCCGGATGATCTCCAGATTCCGTCTGGGGTCCAGACGCAGGGCCTCCTTGGAGTGCCGCTCGCACGACTTGCCGAAAATCGTCCCCGCCGTCGCGCCCGACGCAATCAGGGCGTTCAGGTTGGGGTCGGTTTCCGCCGTATGATCGGGATGGTGCGTGCTCCCGAACGCGGCGATTTTGGAGTGCTTCAGGCGATAATTGGCTATCTCCTTGAAGAACGCCACGTCGACCGG
This sequence comes from uncultured Bilophila sp., assembly GCA_959604115.1. GTDB lineage: Bacteria > Desulfobacterota > Desulfovibrionia > Desulfovibrionales > Desulfovibrionaceae > Bilophila. The sequence continues at coordinate 1,539 of CAUHBW010000159.1, forward strand.
GTTGGAACCGGGCCAGCCGCCCTCGATGTAGTCGATGCCGAACTCGTCGAGGCGCAGGGCGATCTTGATTTTGTCGGGCGTGGACAGGTTGACGTCTTCGGCCTGCGTGCCGTCGCGCAGGGTCGTATCGTACAGGATGATCTTCTGCGTCATGGGGAGTTTTCCAGTGGTTACTCTGCGGAACCGCAGCAGGAACACTGCCCGCCGCAAGCAACCGGGTATTCACCGTTGAAACAGGCGAGGCAGTACTTGTCCGGTTCGGAAACCGAGTTCAGCAGCCCTTCAATGGTGAGGTAATGAAGCGAATCGAGATTCAGCAGGCCGGGCAGCGTCTCCAGCGGATGGTTCGCCGCCACGAGTTCGCCGCGGGACGAGAAGTTGATCCCGTAGAAACAGGGATGCTTCAGCGGAGGGCAGCTCACGCGGAAATGCACTTCCCGCGCGCCCAGTTCGCGGAGCTTGACCACGCGGGTGCGGACCGTGGTGCCGCGCACGATGGAGTCGTCCACGATGCAGATGCGGCGATTCTTGATCATGGAGCGTACCGGATTCAGCTTCACGCGCACGCCGAAGTTGCGCATGGTCTGGGAGGGCTGGATGAAGGTACGGCCCACGTAGTGGTTGCGGATGTACGCCTGTTCGTAGGGCACGCCCGCGGCCTGCGCGAAGCCAATGGCCGCGTAGACGCCGGAGTCGGGGAACGGCATGACCAGTTCGGCGTCGGTGGGCGCTTCCTTCGCCATCTCGTAGCCCATATGCTTGCGGCACTGGTACACGTCCTCGCCGAACACGATGGAGTCGGGACGGGCGAAGTAGACCAGCTCGAAAATGCACTGGCGGACGGGCACCCTGCCCGCGCCGTTGAGCGGACGGGTCGTCACCTTGTCGCCGTCCACGATGATCATTTCGCCGGGCTCCACGTCGCGGATGTATTCCGCTTCGAGCAGATCGAAGGCGCAGGTTTCGGAGGCGAACACGTAGGCGTCGTTCACCTTGCCCATCGCCAGCGGATGGAAGCCGTGGGGATCGCGCAGCGCGATGACGCGGCCTTCGGAAAGGATGATCAGCGAGAACGCGCCGCGCACGCGATCGCAGGCGGCGAGGATGGCGTCTTCGAGATTCTTGTGTTCCGCGAGGCTGTGCGCGATGAGGTGCACGAAAATTTCGCTGTCGCTGCTGGTCTGGAAAATCGCGCCGTGATCTTCCAGTTCCTGACGCAGTTCCGCCGCGTTGGTCAGGTTGCCGTTGTGGGCCAGCGCGATTTCGATGCCTCGGACGCGCACGACCAGCGGCTGCGCGTTCTTGCGGACCGACACGCCCGTGGTGGAATAGCGGACGTGGCCGATGGCCTTGTCGCCCTGCAATTCCTGCCCGAGGGTGGACTCGTCGTACACGTCCGGGACAAGGCCCATGCCCGCGTGCAGGCGGATGTGCTTGCCGTCGAACGTCGCGATGCCCGTGCTTTCCTGCCCGCGATGCTGAAGGGCGTACAGGCCGAAATAGGCCATCCGAGCGGCCTCAGGATGTCCAGAAATACCAAAAATTCCGCACATACGATAAACCTTTTCGCCGAAAAGAGGGCGGAAAAGCCCTTCATGAAGAAAGGCTTCTCCGCCCTCTTCAGGCTTTTCCTTCCGCTCCGTCGACCGTTGTTGTGGTCTGTGGATATCGCCCGCGGAGGCAGGCTGTCGTTTTTGCAAAACACCCCGGCGGCACGGAGCCGCCGACTCCCGAGGCCCACGAAACGGACCCCGGCCCGAGAACGCCCTTCGCCCCGGCAATCTTGCCTGCCGGGAAGCGGGACTCGCCGCCGGGCCTTTCCGAACCGCGCGACGGCCTCCCTTCCTTCCGGCGGGGAGAACGTTCCACGTTCCGGGAACAGGCTGGCCTTTCGATCCGTCGGCCGTTCGGGCATCGCCGTTCCCGCCGCCGTCCCGAAAGGCCGGGCGTCTTCAAAAAAGAAATAAAAAGGATAGAGGAAAGCGACGCGTCTTGCAACCGGCGGGGAAAGCTCCCCGCCGCGACGCCCCGGAAAAAGCGGAACGCGGAGAAGGGGATTCCTTCTCCGCATTCGCCTTACTTTCCTTCGTAATATTCCTGAAGGCTCTTCACGCGCACCTCGGTCTTCCGGGCCGCGCCGATGGCGCGGGCGATGGCCCTCGCGCCGGACAGCGTGGTGCTGTAGGGCACGCCGTAGTGCAGCGTGGTCTGGCGGATGGCCTTGGAGTCGTGCGCGGTGCGCTTGCCCGAGGCCGTGTTGATGACCAGCGCGACCTCACCGTTCTTGATGAGGTCCACGATGTTCGGACGGCCTTCGTACACCTTGAGCACGCGGGTGGACGGGATGCCCTGCCCGGCGAGCAGACCGGCGGTGCCAGCGGTGGCGAGCAGTTCAAAGCCGAGGTCCACATACTGGCGGGCGACGTCGGCGACGAAACGCTTGTCGCGGTCGTTCACGGACAGGAACACCTTGCCGGATTCCGGCAGCTTCTGGCCCGCGCCCCACTGGCCCTTAAGGAAGGCTTCCTCGAAGGTCGGGGCGATGCCCATGACTTCGCCGGTGGACCGCATTTCGGGTCCGAGCAGGATGTCCACGCCGGGGAAGCGGCGGAACGGGAACACGGATTCCTTGACCGACACGTACCCGGAACGGCGCATGGACCACGGGTCCAGTTCCTTGAGGGTCTTGCCGAGCATGACCTGCGTGGCGAGGCGCGGCAGCGGCACGCCGGTGGACTTGGACACGAACGGCGCGGTACGGGAAGCGCGGGGGTTCACTTCGAGGATGAACACCACGCCGTCCTTGACCGCGAACTGGATGTTCATGAGGCCCACGACGCGCAGTTCCTTGGCGAGGGCCACGGTCTGGCGTTCGATCTCGGCCACGGTTTCCCTGGGCAGGGAATAGGGAGGCAGCACGCAGGACGAGTCGCCCGAGTGGATGCCCGCCTCTTCGATGTGTTCCATGACCCCGGCGACGTACACGTCGTCGCCGTCGGACAACGCGTCCACGTCCACTTCGATGGCGTTCTCAAGGAACTTGTCGATGAGCACGGGGTGTTCCAGCTTCTGCTTGCCGACGTGCATGGCGAAGTAGTCGGCCATTTCCTCGTCGTCGTACACGATCATCATGGCCCGGCCTCCGAGCACGTAGCTCGGACGGATCACGATGGGATAGCCGATGCGGTGGGCGATCTCGCGGGATTCCTCCAGCGTGGTCGCGGTGCCGTTGGCGGGCTGGAGCAACGAGAGCTTCTGGAGCAGGGCCTGAAAACGTTCGCGGTCTTCCGCACGGTCGATGGCGTCCGGGCTGGTGCCGAGGATGGGCACGCCCGCACGGAGCAGCGGCACCGCGAGGTTCAGCGGCGTCTGCCCGCCGAACTGGACGATCACGCCGTCGGGACGTTCCTTTTCCACGATGTGCATCACGTCTTCAAAGGTCAGCGGCTCGAAATAGAGACGGTCGGACGTGTCGTAGTCGGTGGACACCGTTTCGGGGTTGGAGTTGACCATGATGGCCTGCACTCCGGCGTCCTTGAGGGCGAAGGAGGCGTGACAGCAGCAGTAGTCGAACTCGATGCCCTGCCCGATGCGGTTGGGGCCGCCGCCGAGAATGATGACCTTCTTGCGGTCGGCGGGCACGACTTCCTGACCCGTTTCGTAGGTCGAGTAGAAATAGGGGGTGTAGGCTTCAAATTCGGCGGCGCAAGTATCCACCAGATAATAGGTGGGCACGGTGCCGGTCTCGTGGCGCAGCGCGCGGATGTCGCCTTCGGGCTTCTTCCACATTTCCGCGAGCTGGCGGTCGGAGAAGCCGAACGCCTTGGCCTGACGGAGCACGGCGACCATTTCCGGGTTGTCGGGCGTCATGGAGTTGGCGAGGGCGAAGTCGCGGATGCGGGCCTCCATGTCCACGATTTCCTTAATCTGGCGCAGGAACCACGGATCGATGAGGGTGATCTCGTGCAGTTCCTCCAGCGTGAACCCGGAAAGCATGGCCTGACGGATGGCGAACAGGCGGCGGGAGTTCGGGGTGCGCATCTTCGCCATCAGATCCTCGCGGGGGGGGAGTTCGGCGCGGAAGCCGCTGCCGAGGCCGATGGCCCCGATTTCCAGCGAGCGCAGACCTTTCTGAAGGGCTTCCTTGAAGGTGCGTCCGATGGCCATGGTTTCGCCCACGCTCTTCATGGAGGTGGTCAGCTCATCCTTGGCTCCGGGGAACTTCTCAAAGGTGAAGCGGGGAATCTTGACCACGCAGTAGTCGATGGTCGGCTCGAAGGAGGCGGAGGTCTCGCGGGTGATGTCGTTGCGCAGTTCGTCCAGCGTGTAGCCCACGGCGAGCTTGGCGGCGATCTTGGCGATGGGGAAGCCGGTGGCCTTGGAGGCCAGCGCGGAGGAGCGGGACACGCGGGGGTTCATTTCGATGACCACGAGGTCGCCGTCCTCGGGATTCACGCCGAACTGGACGTTCGATCCGCCGGTTTCCACGCCGATTTCACGCATGATGGCGAGAGAGGCGTCGCGCATATTCTGGTATTCGCGGTCCGTGAGGGTCTGGGCAGGAGCCACGGTGATGGAGTCGCCGGTGTGCACGCCCATGGCGTCCACGTTTTCGATGGAGCACACGATCACGCAGTTGTCCGCGGTGTCGCGCATGACTTCCATCTCGAATTCTTTCCAGCCGATGACCGACTGTTCGATCATGACTTCGCTCACCGGACTGGCGGCAAGGCCGTCACCGGCAATTTCCTCAAGGTCTTCAAGGTTGTAGGCGATGCCGCCGCCCGTGCCGCCAAGCGTGAAGGCCGGACGGATGATCATGGGGAAGGGCATGGAGGTTCCGATGCGGCGCACGTCGTCCATCGTGTGCGCGATGGCGCTTTGCGGCACCTTGAGGCCGATGTTTTCCATGGCCTGACGGAACAGCTCGCGGCTTTCGGCCTTTTCGATGACGTCGGCCCGCGCGCCGATGAGTTCCGTGCCGCATTCCTCCAGCACGCCGGATTTCGCCAGCGCGAGCGCCGTATTCAGGCCCGTCTGTCCGCCGAGGGTGGGCAGAATGGCGCAGGGGCGTTCCTTGCGCACGATGGCGGCGACCGTTTCCGGCTCGATGGGTTCGATGTAGGTGCGGTCGGCGAGTCCGGGATCGGTCATGATGGTCGCCGGGTTGGAGTTGACCAGCACGACCTCGTAGCCTTCTTCCTTCAGGGCCTTGATGCCCTGAGTCCCGGAATAGTCGAATTCGCACGCCTGGCCGATGACGATCGGGCCAGAACCGATTACCATGATCTTCTTGAGATCTGTACGCTTGGGCATATCGCTCCCCGCTGGGCAAGGGTGGGTTGTTTCGTCCGCGGCCGACCCTCTCCGTCAGCCGACGCCAAGGCCGCGCGCCGGAGCGGCGGCACTCACTGGAAAAGGAGAATGATGAATCCCTCAGTTCCTACACGCCATCGTGCCCGCTGGCAAGAGGAAGAAACGCGCCGATCCCGGAAATCCCGCGAAGTTGCGAGCCCCGCCCCGCAGGAGCGAAAGACGTCCCGTGCGCCTTCCGCACGGAAAAAGGGATTCCGCCTCTTGCGCTTTTTTGTGAGAAGGTATATGAAACGAGTCTTTGGTGCGGACAGTCCGTGCCCCAAGCAAGATTTTTTCGGGCGACCGTCCGAATATATGGAGGATGCCATGTCCAAGCAGTGTGCGTTTTGCGGCAAGAAGCCCCAGACCGGCAACTATGTGAGCCACTCGAACATCAAGACCAAACGCGTCTTCAACCCCAACCTCCAGAATGTGCGCCACCAGTTCGCCAACGGCGAAGTCCGCACCATCTCTGTGTGCACCCGTTGCCTGCGCTCCGGCCTGGTTACGAAGCCCGTCGCCCGCAAGGCCGACTAGTTTCGCACACCGTGTCCGCGGTCCGTTTTTCAAATCCCCGGTTGTTCGCAGCCGGGGATTTTTTTGCCTTTCGGGAATCAGGTCTTACTTCAAGGCCATGACACCACCACGCACTCCCTTCTCCCGCGTCTCCACGGCCCTCCGGCCCACCGCGTCCGCTCCCGCCCGCCGACCGCCGCGCAGGCGCAAGGCGCGCCTCCGGGTCCGCCCCAACAGCGTCCCCCTTTTCTGGCGCATGATCGACGACGGCGAAAAGCGCCCCACCCTGCCGCCGCCCCATCTTTTTGATCTGTGGATCACGGTCCTCGCCTCGCGCGGCATCCCGTACCAGCTCGCGGGCCGGGGCAACAAGCTCAGGCTGTACGTTCCCGCCCTGCTCGAACGGCAGGCCCGCGCCGAGCTGGAGGCCATGCGCGCCGAAAGCGTCCCGCGTCCGGTCGCCGTGGAACCGCCCGCGCGCAACAACGCCCACTGGGTGCTGGCCCTGCTGCTTCTGCTCATTCTCTGGCACGGCGTCAGGATGCACTGGTTCAGCCCGCCCGGCCTGCCCCGCCTCGATCCCGAGGAGTGGACGCGGATCGGCGCGCTGGACGTGTTCCGGGTGCGGATATTCGGGGAATGGTACCGCTGCGTGACCGCGCTGACGCTGCACGCCGACAGCCGCCACCTGTTCGGCAACGTCCTGTTCGGCGCGCCGTTCCTGATCCTGCTCTGCCGCCGGGTCGGACTCGGGCTCGGCGTGT
>CAUHBW010000160.1 GCA_959604115.1 uncultured Bilophila sp.
TCGGGTGGAGGGGGGGCGTGCGGGGGGGGTCCGGGCACCCCTACCCCCACAGCGCCCCCCCTTCCCCCCTCCAATCTTTCAATTCACACTCCTCAGAAAATCACGGGCAAGGCACGGCGTTGGGGCCGCCGCAGCTGCCGGTGGTGCCCATGTCGAAGGGCAGGCCGTGATCCTGCGGGGCGGCTCCGGGAAGCATGGACTGTCCGCCGAAGAGCGGCTCGGCGGGCGCGGACGGCGCGGCGGGACGCGCGGGCGCAGCGGAGGGGGCCTTCGCCTTGATGAGCGCGGACGGCACGCCCATGAACTCGACGAGCGGCAACTGCCCGTCGCTGGCGGTGATGACCCGGGCCGCGTTGCACCAGAGCCGGAACTGCGTCAGCAGCACCTCGGGGTGCAGCATGTCCCATGCCGTCAGAGGCGGCGTCTCCAGAGAGGGCAGAAACGCCCGATTCAGCGGCGTGCCCATGCCGATGCGCTGATTGAGATTCAGAATGATGGCGAGATCGTTTTCCTCGTCCGCGACGGGGCACCAGATGACCTTGCGGGCGTCGGCTTCGGACATGCCCATCACCAGCTGGCGGCAGGCGCTGCACGAGGGCGAGAAGAAGACGCGCGCGACGCCCTCGTCCTCGGCGGCGGGGGACTGGACCGCCCACGGCTGGATTTCGCTGCGCACCAGCCCGCCGATGTTCAGGACGAACAGGAGCCCCCAGAGCGCCAGCAGCGGGGAGATGCGCCGCAGGGTGCCGCGCCGCGTCTCCGTGGAGGCTACCGCCGACCGGCGGAACGCCGCGTAGGACAGTGCGAGCAGCACCGCCGCCGCCATGCAGGCCATGCAGGGCAGCGTCAGGACCATGATCCCCAGCAGCACGCAGTCCAGCAGCACCGCGAGGCCCGAAAGCCAGCGGCCCAGCGCCGCATGCCCGGTGAGGGCCAGCAGACCGAGCAGGGTAAAGATGCCCACCCCGCCCCACCAGAGCGAGAAGCCGTTGATCGTGAAGCTCTGATACAGCGTGCACCCCGCCGAGATGCAGGGGACGGACGCCGAGTCCTGCGCGTTCCAGATGGAAAAGAGAACCCCGCAGACGGCGATCAGCAGGGGAAGGTACAGCGGGCCGTGGGAACGGTTCGTAAGCATTCCAATACCTCGATGGTGCGGTTCGTGGGGCCGGAGCGGGTATGCCCCGGCGACGGACGCTCTTTCCCGCTCTCTCTACCGGGTTTGATCGGCAAGGTAAAGCGTAGCCGATTTTCGGCGGAAAGGCCGCTCCGGGCCGCTATTGGCAGATTTTTTCGCGACGGGCCGCGTTGATGGCGGTGCAGTCGCCGTTCGAGCAGGCCTTCTCGAAGGCGTCGCAGGCTTCCTGATCCTTGCCCTCCTTGAGGGCGACGGCCCCAAGAATGTTCCATACCCGATACGACGCGTCGTCGAGACGCAGGGATTCGTCGAGATCCTTGCGTGCTCCCACGGTGTTCCCCTGCTGAAGCAGGCAGATGGCGCGCGACAGATACGCCTCGGCGGACGGCTCGATCCGGATGGCCCTGGTGAGATCGTCGAAGGCCTCGTCTGCGTAGCCGAGCTGGCTCAGAGCCAGCCCCCGGCGGATCAGCGCCTGCGCGTAATCCGGTTCCAGCTTCAGCGCCTCGTCGAGATAGTCCAGCGCGGCCTCGGGATCGGAGCACGTTTCCCCATTTTTCCACAGCACGCGGGCCTTCCCGAAAAGCTGCTCCGCCTGCGGGTTGTGTTTGCCGGACACACCCATAGGATTGGCAGGCTTGGGAGGCTCTTTCGCGGGCTCCAGCAGGGAGCATCCCGGCAGAACGAGAACGGCCGACAACGCCAGATACGCCGCCGCGCGCCGGAAACGGGAAGGATTGATTTTATCCATTATTCTATATAGAAGACTGTTATTCATATTGAAATTTTCTATATTTATTATCATATAAAAAGACCTCGGAGGTAACGATGTTTGCACAACAAAAGCAACTCATTGAAAAAGCGTATATTCGTCTGCTCGACATGCCCGTGGAACGCGCCCGTCTCGGGTGCATGGTCCTCAACGGATTGCGTCGCGTCGCGGAAACGGCGTCCATGCTGGATGCTTGCGTAACCGAAGACATGCCCTTTTCAAAGCATTTTTTCAACGAATTGGCAACGCTCCCGCAAGATGACGGAAGCCACTGGATGAGTCTGCTCGAAGACTTGGCGTTGATTTTCCGGGTCAGGCGGCTGGCTTTTCCGGCGGAAGCCGTTTCCGAAGAGGAAAGCGCGGTTCTTGGATTCTTTGAACATTCGGGAGAATGGGACCCGGGAACGCTTGTCTACGACTGGTATTGGAAGTTGCTTCCCGAACGCTTTCCGTCCTGATCCGGTCCGCCCCGGAGGCACGTCCCGATAGGAACCTCCGGCGGCGGATTGCGGGCACGGACACTTTTCCGTATGATGTCTTTCCTGCATTTCTGCGGGGATAGCTCCGACGGGTAAGTCGTCCGGAACGGGGCGGGAGGCATCATGCGGCGTGTTGGAGTTCTCGTTCTTTGTTTTTTTGTGGCGTTGTCCGCCTTGCTGACGGCCGGATGCGGCACCCGTATCGCCGCCACGGTGCAGGCCAACGCGAAGGCCGGGCCCATCCCCAAGGGCGTGACATGGGCGGCGGTCCCGGGGCTGTCCGGGGCCGACGCGGAAACGCTCGCCGGGGTTCAGCAGTCGGCCGTACCTCTGGCCAACGTCCTTTCCCTGTACAACTGGAAGTGGCTGCCGAATCCCGATGACGCCGCCGATGCGGACGTGCTGGTGCGCATCTGGTGGTTGACCGAAGGGCCCACCTATGTGGTGGAACGGGCGGACCCGTTTCTGTACGGCCCCCGCATGAGCGCCGGAATCGGTTTCGGACGCTCGCCGTGGCGGAGAGGACCCTTCGGATATGCGCGACGGGGCTTTTATTATCCGGAGCCGTCGGTTCAGGCCGTGTATTCCCGCGTTTTCATTGTGGAGGCTCTGCTCGTGGACGCGTTGCCGCGCGCCACGCTGGAGGCTCTGTTGCCCGGCGTGAAGAAGGCGGGCTTCGCTTCCGCTCCCCAACAGGCCGAGCCTTCCGATCTTTCCAAGGGGCCGTATGCCCCGCCGCTTTCGCTTGACGAGAACGCCCTCGGCAGGCCTCCCTACGCCGCGCCGTTGAAGGCGACGGGAGCCGATCCCGACAAGGAGCCGCCCTACGCGCCGCCGCTGTTCGGGCCGGGAGCCGAAGACGTGCCGAGCGAGGCCGTTCTCTGGAGGGTCGTGGTGACGAGCGGCGGCTCCAAGGCCAACACCCGCGCCATTCTTCCGCAGCTCGCCACCGCCGCCGCGCAGGCCGTGGGCAAGAACATGCAGGCCGTCTTTTTCGTCGACGACGAGCTGCATGTGACGTATGGGCAATAAGTGAAAAAGGGAGGGGAAGCTTTCTCCAGAAAGTTTTCCCTCTCCCCTCCAAGCCTCCTCCCTCCTCTTCAACGACTTTCGACCGTATCGAATCCCTGTCGCCGCTTTTCCCTGTGGACGAGGATGTGGGCTTTCCTTTTCTGTCGTGGAACGGGGTGTCGTTCAGAGAAAGGGAGTCTTCGCCGCGCGCCATGAAGACGCGGAGGCGTGAGAAGGTGCGCCATCCGTTTGACAGGTGTTCCGAAACCGGGCATGATCGTTCTACAATCCCGCGCTTGCGGGTTTTTTCTTGCGTTTTTCCCTGACCATTCATCCTTTCTGGAGGATTCAGCATGTCGAACACGTTTGACGTCATCATCGTGGGCGGCGGTCCTGCCGGGCTGTTCGCGGCCTGGTGGCTCGCCGATTATTCGGACCTTTCCGTCTGCATCGTGGAGCGCGGCAACATGGTGAAAAAGCGGGGCTGCCCGCTCGGCAAGACCAAGAAGTGCATGAAGTGCGATCCCTGCCACATCCTTTCGGGGATGGGCGGAGGCGGGCTGTTCTCCGACGGGAAGCTGAATTTCATCCACAAGCTCGGCAAGACCGATCTCACCCAGTTTCTGCCCCGTTCCGAAGCCGAGGCGCTCATCGAGGAAACGGAGGCGATTTTCGACCGGTTCGGGATGACCGCGCCGGTGTTCCCTTCGGATATCGAGAGCGCCAGAGCCATCCGCAAGGAAGCGAAAAAGCACGGCGTCGATCTGCTCCTCATCCGCCAGAAGCATCTGGGCAGCGACTGTCTTCCCGATCATATCGACGGGATGTGCGCCACGCTTCAGGAGCGCGGCGTCGTCATCCGCACGGGCGAGAACGTGGAGCAGGTCGTGGTCGAAGACGGCGAGGTGCGCGGGCTGATCACGGACAAGGGCGAGCTGCGCTGTCGGGCCGCGATTCTTGCGCCGGGCCGTGTGGGCGCGGACTGGATGGGCGAGATGGCGAAGAAATACGGCATGGAGCTCCAGCAGCGCGGCATCGAAGTGGGCGTGCGCGTGGAAACGCACAACGACGTGATGTCGGACCTCACCGACGTGATTTACGATCCCACGTTTTTTGTGCAGACGCAGCGTTACGACGACCAGACCCGGACGTTCTGCACCAATCCCGCCGGGTTCATCACGCTTGAGAACTATCAGGATTTCGTCTGCGTGAATGGGCACGCCTATCGCAACCGCAAGTCGGACAACACGAACTTCGCCTTCCTGTCTCGGGTCATCCTGACCGATCCCGTATCGGACAGCCACGGGTACGGCGTCGCCATCGGCAAGCTCGCCACGCTCATCGGCGGCGGCAAGCCGATTCTCCAGCGTCTCGGGGATCTGCGGCGCGGACGGCGATCCACATGGCAGCGCATCCACAACGGCTATGTCGAGCCCACGCTTACCGAGGTGACGCCCGGCGACATCGCGATGGCGCTTCCGGGCCGCATCGTGACCAATCTCGTGGAGGGGCTTGAGCAGCTCAATCTGGTGGTCCCCGGCATCGCGGACGATTCGACGCTGTTGTATGCGCCCGAGATCAAGTTCTTCTCCACGCAGGTCGCCACGTCCTCCGATCTCGAAACCTCCGTTTCCAACCTCTTCGTCGCGGGCGACGGCCCCGGCGTCTCCGGGAACATCGTTTCCGCAGCCGCCACCGGCATCATTCCCGCCAAGGCCATTGTGAAGAAGTTCGGAGGGGCGAAGGAAGGAAAGGAATAGAAGATTGGGGAAGGGAGGGGGAACCTTTCTTCAGAAAGGTTCCCCCTCCCTTCCCCAAACCCCATCCCTCCCTCTCCCAAGACTTTCATAAACGGGACCGATGGCGGGCGGGGCGGCGCGACGGTTCGACCTTGGTGAAAGTTCCCCGATCAGGCGATACGGTGCCTAGGCGGAATCCGTTCGGGCTTTTTTGTCTTTTCGGAAAGAGCGTTCAAGGAATGCATTTCAAGTGCCGAAAAGTCTTGGAAAAGGGATTCGATAAAGTCGAAAGTCTTTGAAGAGGAGGGGGAGAGGTTTGGAGAGGGGGAGGAGGGACTTTATTTTGAAAGTCCCTCCTCCCCCTCTCCAAACTTTTTACCGCCTTACCAGTCCTACTCAGGCTGATCGGGGCCGGAGAGGAGCTTTTGGTAGAAAACGAGATCGAGCCAGCGCCCGAACTTGTAGCCCGCCTTGACGATTTTTCCGGCAAAAACGAAGCCGAAACGCTCGTGCATGCGGATGCTGGCGGCGTTGTCGGCGTCGATGCCCGCGATCATGGTGGCGTAGCCCCGTCCCTCGGCGTCTTCGAGCAGCTTTTCCATCAGCCGTGTGGCGATGTGGCGGCGGCGGAAGTCCTTGTGCACATAAATCGAATGCTCAATGCTGTACTTGTACGCGGGCCACGGGCGGAACGGGCCGTAGGTCGCGAATCCCGCCACCACGCCGTCCTCTTCCTCCACGAATACCGGGAGTCCGGCTTCGCGGTGCTCCCGGAACCACTGCTTCCGCATCTCCAGCGTGTGCGGTTTGTAGGTGTACACTGCCGTCGTATTCAGAACGGCATCATTGTAGATGTCCAGAATCGCCTGCAAATCGGATTCCGTAGCCGGACGGATCATCGTTTCGCGCCTCTGCGTTTGAGAGTGGAACCAACCGAAAACACAAAAGTCTTAGGAAGGGGAGGGATTGGGAGGGGAGAGGGAACCCTTCTGAAGAAGGCCTTCCCTCTCCCCTCCCAATCTTCCTTCACATCCTTTTTTCACCTGCCCTCATGATCTGCCCGGTGAGGGGGGTATCGTAGCCGCCCTGCGCCTCGATGCGGGCCTTGAAGTCCGGGGAATCGAGCAGGGCGCGGACGGCGCGGATGCGCGGATCGTCGAGGAAGCGCGTGGGGATCACGAGATCGTAGCGTTCGAGGGCGAGCGGTACGAAATCGAGCCCGAGCGCCTTCGCCGCCGCGTGGATGCCCATGCCGCAGTCCGCCGCGCCGGTGAGCACGTTCACCGCCACCGCCATGTGCGTGAACTCCTCCTTGTCGTAGCCTTTGATCTCGGAGGGCTTGAGGCCCGCCTGCCTCAGCTTCCAGTCGAGGAGGATGCGCGTCCCGGCCCCGCGTTGGCGGTTGATGAACCGCACGCGGGTCAGGTCGTCGATGCTTTGAATGTTCAGCGGGTTGCCGTGCGGAACGATGAGGCCCTGATGCCGGATGGCGAGATTGATCACCGTAAGATCCGCGTCCGGGAGGAACTTCTTGAGAAACGGGAAATTGAAGTCGTCGGCTTGCGGGTCGAACAGGTGCATGCCGGAAAGATGGCACGAGCCGTTTTTCAGCGCCGTGATGCCTCCCATGCTGCCGACATGGGTGGAAGCGAAGCGGAACGGCTCCGGCAGGCCCATGAGTTCGTCCGCAAGCAGGTCCAGCGTGTTGTCATGGCTGCCCACGCAGACGAGGATACGGTCCAGCTCGGCTTCGGAGACGGACAGCTCGGCGGGAACCACGGCGTGCTCGGTCAGTCCTTCCACCTGTTCGGGAATGCGGACGTCGCCCTGTGCGCGGGTGACGGTGGTGATGTTTCCGGCCCCGCGTCCGAGCGGCGTGGCGACCAGCTTGTCGCCCACGCGGCCTATGGAGACGCGCACGTGCTCCTCGACGCCCGCGCGGGAGGGGACGGTGCGGGTCAGCTCCACGGGCACGACGGTCTTTGCGGGCGGTTCGCGGTGCGAAAGCCACGAGATGAGCGGTTCGAGCAGTTCCTTGAAGCACACCAGCGCGCTCACCGGATATCCCGGCGCGCCCGCCACGAGGCGGTCCCGGCAGTTGGCGAGCAGGGACGGCTTGCCCGGCATGGCGGCGATGCCGTGAGTGAGGATTTCGCCTTCTTTTTCCAGCGTGGCGCGGGTGAAGTCCTTGGACCCGGCGGACGATCCGGCGCAGAAGATGGTCAGGTGCCTGCCCGCGTCGAGGCTGTCCCGCAGGGCCTGATGCAACGCCTCGGGATCGTCGCGCACGGGCGTCACCCGTTCGACCACGCAGCCCAGTTCCCGGGCCAACGCCGCAAGCATCTGGGAGTTGGACTCGACGACCTGTCCCTTGCCGGGATCGGGGTGGGCGGTGAAGTCCAGCACTTCGTCGCCGGTGGGGATGATGCGGACGGTGACGCGTTCCCAGACCGGCACGTCCCAGATGCCGCCGGAGAGCAGCGCGCCCACGTCCCACGGACGCAGGTGGTGGTTGCGCGGGAACAGCAGTTCCGTCGCCACGATGTCTTCTCCGATGCGCCGGACGTGCTGCCACGGGAAGGCCGGGGCCTCAATCGTGATTTCGTCTCCGTTCTGTACGACCTGTTCGATCATGATCACGGCGTCGCAGCCTTCGGGCATGGGGTGTCCGGTGTTGACGGCGAAGCAGGATTCCCCGGCCCTGAACGTCAGGGGGTGGCCCTCTCGCGCCGTGAACGTGGCCCGCGCGTTGACCGCGTAGCCGTCCATCGCCGCCGAATGGAATGTGGGCGCGGAGTAGCGGGCATGCACCGCGTGCGCCAACACCCGGCCCGACGCCTCGTGCGCCGGGATCGTTTCTTCGCGGATCAGTTTTTCACGGTCGATGGACGCCTTCACCCGCGCCACCGCCTCAGCCGGAGGAATCGTTTTCAGGTAGATGTTTCGTTTCATGATGGAATCCTTATGATGATATGGGCATGGAACCGGGGGAAGGGGAGAAGGAACCCTTCTGAAGAAGGGCTTC
>CAUHBW010000161.1 GCA_959604115.1 uncultured Bilophila sp.
AAGGGAACTTTCTCCAGAAAGTTCCCTTTCCCCCTCCCCAATCCTTATCCCCGTCTCCTTCGCAGACACAGGGCCTCGGGCATGAGCAGCTTGGCGAGGACGAGATAGGGAACGGCGAACACGATCCCGGCGACGCCGCAGATGACCGCGTGGCGCAGGGCGGCGGGGAGCCATGCGTACAGGGACGGCAGCCACAGTGGCAGGCGCGCGGGCAGGCCGTAGACGGCGAGAAAGGCCAGCACGGTGCCCGGCAGGGCGAGCAGGAGCCCCTTGACGATCAGGCGGGCCATGCCGTCGAACGCGCCGGAGCCGTGCTTGCGGACCCAGAACCACGACAGGACGATGGTGTAGACGAACAGGCAGAGCGTGGTCAGCATGGCGACGCCGAAGGCTCCCCACAGCTTCACCGCGAGCGGATAGACCGGCAGGGCCGCGAGCGTCGCCACGGTGCCCACCACGGCGGGCGTAAGGGTGTTCTGCCGGGCGTAGAAGGCGCGGCCTATGACCTGCTGCACCACCCAGAAGGGCACGGAGAGCAGGAGAATTTGCAGCAGCGGCGCGGCGAGGACGGTTTCCTCGGCGGAGAAGCGTCCGCCCTCGAATATGAAGCCGAGCGTGGGCAGGGCCACGGCCATCATGTAGGCCGTGAGCGGGATGACCACGAGCATGCTGCCGCGCAGGGCCGATCCGAGGGTGGCGTCGAATCCTGTTTCGTCGCCCCGCGCCGCCAGCGCGGCGAGGAACGGGAAGGAGGCCACGCCCGCGGCCTGCGCCACCACGCCCACGGGCACGAGCATGATGCGCCGGGCGTAGCTCAGGAGGCTGACCGCGCCCTCGCCCGCCATCGAGCCGAAGATGCGCACGAACTGTTCGTCCATCGCCACGATGGACACGCCGAGCATCAGCGGCAGGGCGAGCAGGAGGAGCCGTTTCAGGAGCGGATGCCGCAGGGCGAAGCGCAGGCGCAGGCCGGAGGGAACGCCTTCGGGCAGGACGCTCCGGGCGCGCGCCGCCATGATCGGCAGCAGGAACGAACCCGTGGCGGCCCCGAACAGCACGCCCCAGCAGAAGCCCTCCATGCCCCGTCCGGTGACGAGCAGGCCGCCCGCGATGATGCACCCGTTGTAGATGAGCGGGGTGAGCGCGGGCGCGAGGAACTGCTTGCGGATGTAGAGCAGGGCGGACACGCACGCGCCGGGCAGGAAGAACACCTGCGCCGGGAGGATGATGCGGAGGAAGTGGGCCAGCCGTTCCTGCTTTTCCGGCGTGAAGCCGGGGCCGACCAGCCGGGCGAGCTCCGGCGCGAAGATCCACGCGACGGCGGTGAGGGTGGCGATGCCGATGGCCGCCCACCAGAACACCGCCGAGAAGAACCGCCAGCCGTCGGCTTCGTCCTCCTCGAAGCGTTTGGAGAGCAGCGGGATCAGCGTGATCGAGATGTAGCCGCCCGCCAGCAGATAGTTGAGAAAGTCCGGCACCACGAACGCCGCGAAATACACGTCCGACTCCGCGCCCGCTCCGAATTGCCACGAAACCACCTTGTCCCGCACAAGGCCCATCAGCCGGGACAGGAACACGCTGCCCGCCATGATCAGGGCCGCTATGCCCATTTTATGCGTCGCTGTCAGTCGCACCGGGGATCCTTCGGAGGCGAGGCTTGGGGGTGGGGGGGCGGCCCCCTCCCGTTGACGGGCTCCCCCCCCCACTCCCCAAACCTCACCCCTCCGCCTCCTGAGACTTTTGCGTCTTGAGGGAGGGTAATGATGTTGTCTGGTCCTTTATCGGGAAAGAGGAACGGAACGTCAGTCGGGGGGAGGGGAACGGAATCCCCTGTTCCCGTCGCGCAGTTCTCTCGTGTTCCAGTACACGGCGATTTCGCCCTCGTCGCCGGTGACGCGAAGGGGAATGCCGCGCCGGGCCAGTTCTTCGCGGACCGCCCGGGCGGGGAGCCGGTAGGCGTTGTACGCTCCCGCGCTGGCGATGGCCAGTTCGGGCGACACGGCGTCGTACAGCTCGGAGACGAGGCTTCCCGACGAGCCGTGATGCGGCAGGACGAGCACCTCCGCCGACAGGTCCGCGCCGCTTCGCAGGAGGTTCCGCAGGTACGGCCCTTCGGCGTCGCCGGGCAGCAAGGCCAGCCCGTGTCCGTTGCCGGTCAGCCGGAGTATCAGCCCGTCGTTGCCGGAGGGGGTTACGCCGGGCGGAGGGGCGAGCACTTCGAGGGCCAGTCCGTCCGCCAGCGGGATCACGTCGCCCGACCGGAGAGTATGACGGGGAATGTTCCGCAGCGCAAGGACGGAGCCGAAGGCCTCCTCCAGAGGCCGGGAAGCCTTGTTCCGCGCCGGGCTGGAGGAGGTGTCCGCCGGGATCGGCGTCGCCGGGGCGGTGTACGCGGCTCCCACGGCGTAGCGGGAGGCGATGAACAGAAGCCCCTTGAGGTGGTCCCGGTCGGGATGGCTCAGGGCGATGAAGTCCAGCCGGGGCAGGTCGTTGGCGGTGAGGACCGGGGAAACGACGTCCCGGCCCACGTCGAAACGGTCGGAGAACAGCCCGCCGCCGTCCACGAGCGCCCGTCCTTTGTGGGACCATTCCAGCAGGACGGCCTGTCCCTGTCCGACGTCGAGCACCCGGAGTCCGACTTTCGGTTCGAAAAAGGCGTGGACCCACAGCAGCGGACCGACGGAGAGCAGGACGGCCCCGGCGATCAGGAGCCGCCTTCCCGCGAGCGGGAGCCGGGGCCGGTTCACGCGCAGGCTCAGGGCGACACAGATCGCCGCAAAGCCGAGCAGAGCGGTCCAGTGCGGACGAGGGGCCACGAATACGTCCATGCCCGCGCGGTCTTGCAGCCGGAGCAGTCCGCGCAAAAGCGTTTCGCAGGGAATGTCCGCCAGATGCAGGAGCAGGGCCGCCGGGGAATCGAGGCCGAGCGCGGCGGCTCCCAGCCCGAGAAAGGACAGGGGCAGGACGACGAATCCGAGCACGGGCAGCCACGGCAGATTGAGCGGAAACCACAACGTCGATTGCCCGAAGGCGTCCAGCACGAGGGGCAGTGTGGCGATCTGCGCCGCGACGGAACACCCGAGCGTCAGCCAGACGAGCCGCAGGAGGCGGCTGCCCGCCGCCCGCGCCGGAGACGCCTTTCCCTGAAGGACGCCGAGGGGCGAAACGTTGAGCGGCCCTTTGAGCCACAGGGCGCGGAACCACGGGAGGCACAGGGCGATGCCCGCCACCGCCGAGAAGGACAGCTGCACGCCGAGGTCGTAGACGCACGGCGGATCATTCAGGAGCATGCAGAACAGGGCGACGATCAGCACGTCCGCAAAGGCGAAGGGCGGGCGCAGGAGCGCGCGGCGGTGCAGGCGTTCGGGAAACAGGTCGGCGGCGTAGCGCAGCAGACAGGCGCAGGCGAGCATGATCGCGGCACGGACCAGCGAGGGCGGAGCGTCCCCGAGCCAGAGATAGAGCGTCGCCAGCGGCAGACTCAGAAGCCCCACGAGGCTGTAGGCCGGAAAACGCAGGAACGCGCCGGGAGCGATCAGGCCGACGAACCCAGCCACCGCCAGCGCGCCGAGGGCCACGACCGCGAGATGCTGGCCGGACAGGGCGAGGCTGTGCGTCAGGCCCGCCGCGTTGATGCGTTCCATGTCCGGAGTGTCCAGCCCGTAACGGTCCCCGAACAGCAGGGCCGGGATGACGGCGGAGGCGGGGCGTGTCTCCGGAGAAAGGGTTTGTCCTCGATTTCGTTCGTCCTCATGGGCGGCTTGCGGCGGCGCGGGGAACAGGCGGTGGGCGAAGGCGAAGTCCGGCGATTCGAGCGCGGCGAGGACGCGCAGGCGCAGCCGTTCCCGCAGGGCCGCCGCGAAAGACGGTTCGCCGGAGACGCGGACGGCGGCGTCATCCCGCTTGGTCCACGCCTGAAAGAAGACGCCCTGCCGGTGCCAGTAGTCCTCGCTGTTCCACGTTCCCCGATTGCGGAAGCCGTGGGCCGGACGGATGCTCAGGCGCGCGGCGAGGCGTTGCCCCGGAAGCGGGCGCGGGCCTTCGGGAACGTCCCGCCACGTCAGGGCGAGTCCTCCGGGGAGGGGGTCCGCGTCCCCGTTCGTCGGGACGACGTTTTCCATGATGATCCGCAGCCGCCGGTCCGGCAGGCCCCGGACGTTTTGCACGACGCCCTCCACGGGAACGGCCTTCCGGGCGTTCAGACCGGCTTCCAGCCACGCCGGAAGCGGCGGCGCGACCGGTTCGGCCCGCAGTCCCGCCCACCAGCCCGCTGCGAGAAACAGCAGAAGCGCAAGACAGCACGCGGGCCGCCGCGTCCGACCGTCCGCCCACGCGATCGCCGCGCAGGCCGACAACGCCGGAACCGGAAACCGGGCCGCGACGATGCCCGCCGCGAACAGCAGCACGCCCGTTTCCCAGAACAGCAGCGGCTGGATCGGCGGTATGATCGGCGTGGGATGCTTCATGAATACACGGAGGAAAGACGTTTTATGTGAAACCGGTCCTGAGAGGGAATCGCCGTTTTCGCATCTTTGAGCCGACCGGGCCTTGGAGGGGGAAACCGCGGAACCGGACCGCTGCAAGCGGAAGCCGCAAAACTGACGCCTCTCCGCCTTCGGGCCTTTCGCCGGGAACGCGGAGAGATCCGGCAACCGCACATACGAGCGAGAATCCCGTAACCGGCGTTTCCCAACCGTTCGGATGCTCCCATCCCGAATCTCCGAGAATCGGGAACGCCGCGAACATGGATTCGATAAACGCGAAAGTCTTTGAAAGAGAAAGGGTGGGGTTTGGGGAAGGGAGGAGGAAATTTTCTCCAGAAAGTTCTCTCCTCCCCTCCCCAGTCTTTATTTCCCAAGCGTGGCGGCGATGGCGTCGAGAGCCTGTTCCATGAGGAAGGGCTGCGCCTGCGTGCCCATGTGGCCGAGACGGAAGACCTTGCCGTCCATCGGGCCGAAGCTGCCGGTGCAGATGAGCCCGTGGCGGCGGAGGGCTTCCTTCCACTCGGGCCACGCGTACCCGTCGGGGATCAGCGCGGCGGTGACGGTGGGCGCGTTGACCGCATCGGGTGCGGTCCACAGCTTGACGCCGAGTTCGGCCAGACCGGCGCGGCACTGGGCGGCGACGGCCTCGTGGCGGGCGAAGGCGGCGTCCATGCCTTCCTTGAACAGCGCCTGCGTCCCGGCGTACAGCGCGGCGACGCCGTGCCAGTTCGGGGTGTAGGGACAGCGTCCGTCCGTGCGGACGGTGCGGAAGGGCAGGATGGAATCATAGCCCTGATAGTTCACTTCCTTCATGCGTTCCCACGCGGCCCCGCTGACGCCCACCATGCTCATGCTCGGGGGGCAGCTCAGGCACTTCTGGGAACCGCCGAGCATCAGGTCCACATGCCATTCGTCCATATGCACGGGCGCGCCGCCGAGGCCCGCCACCGTGTCCACATAAAACAGCGGTACGCCGAGATCCTTCTTGAGCTTGCCGAGCGCGGCGATGGGGTTCAGGGTGCCGGAGGGCGTTTCGCAATGCACGGCGGTGAGCATGACCGGCTTGACGCGGCGGATGGCCTCTTCGATGACCTGCAAGTCCTTCTCGCGGATGGAGGCGTCGTAGGGCAGGGAAACCTTTTCCACGACGCAGCCGAAGGATTCCGCCATATCCCCGATGCCGTCTCCGAACACGCCGGTGCCGACGCTGACCACGTGGTCGCCGGGCTTCAGGCAGCTTTTCAGCGCGCCCCAGAGGGCCAGCATGCCTTCGCCGGTCATCAGGACCACGTCGTCCTTCGTGCCCATCAGTTTGCCGATGCCGCGGCTGGTCGCGTCGTACAGGCACAGGAAATCCGATTCGACCTGACCGGAGCCGTAATCCCTGCCGAGCACGGCGATGACGTCCTCATGCAGGGCGACCGGACCGGGAACCATGGGAATGGGTGCGTAACTCATGACGTTTTCCTTTGCGTTGAAGTGGGATCGGCGTCGTCGGGGAGCGGGACGTTTTCGAGGTCCACGAGCCGGACGTCGCCGTCCTTGATGTCCATGTTGAGGAACAGGCTTCCCGTGCGGGTGAACCGCTGCGGGTCGTCGGTGATGAAAAAGCGGATGTTGCCGCCGTTGGCTTCCTGCGGATGCGTCAGCCCTCTGTCGGCAAGACGCCGCCTGACCACTTCGGCGGTGGTGGCGGCGGAATCCACGATGTGGACGTCGGGGCCGAGAACCTTGCGGATGGCGGCGGCGAGCATGGGATAGTGGGTGCAGCCGAGCACGAGGCAGTCAGGGGCGGGGGCCTTGTCGAATATCGGCGAGAGGTACCGGGACACCACGCCCTCGACGATGGGGCCGTCGAACCAGCCCTCCTCGGCGAACGGCACGAACAGGGGGCAGGCGAGGCTGCGGACCTGCGCGTCCGGGCGGCGGCGGAGGATGGCTTCGGCGTAGGCGCCGCTGCGGATGGTGGATTCGGTGGCGATGACCGCGATGTCGCCGGAGATCGACGCTTCGCAGGCGGCGCGGGAGCCGGGTTCGATCACGCCGATGACGGGCATGTCGGGCCACATCTCGCGCAGGGCCGGGAGCGCGGCGGCGGTGGCTGTGTTGCAGGCGATGACCAGCAGCTTGATCCGCAGGCCGATGAGCTTGGCGGCGGCCTGCGAGGTGTAGCGGACGATGGTTTTCAGGCTCTTGGCCCCGTAGGGCACGCGGGCCGTGTCGCCGAGGAACAGGAAATTCTCGTCGGGCATGAGGCGGCGCATGGCGTCGAGCACGGTCAGGCCGCCGACGCCGGAGTCGAAAACGCCGATGGGCAGCCGGGCGAGGGTTTCGTCGAACTGTCCGCAGGATTCCTGAGGCATGGTGGATTCTCCTCCCGCGCGGGCGGGACGGTTGGGTTTCAGTCGTCGAAGGGGACGGGGTTGCAGCAGTCGCCGTCCATGATCCGGCATTTGCAGCTCGCCACGGGTGCGAACAGGCTGCCGAGGATGCGCTCCAGCAAAATCCCTTCCCGCGAGGGCAGGCCCTGTCCGAAGGTGGCGCGGATGCCGAGGGTCACGAACTGCACCGCCCGGTCGAGGGCGATGGACAGGCTGTCGCCCTGAATGAGGCTGCCGGTGAGCACGCTGGAGAAGGTGTCTCCGGTGCCGGGGTAGTGGGCGGGGATGTACGTGCAGTCGATGCGCCAGAAACGGTCCTCGTCGCGCTCGTAGGCGATGACTGAGGTGTTCTGTCCGGGATCCCTGCCGTCTTCCAGCAGCGGAACGCTCGTGGCGACCACGGTACCGGGGCCCATCGCGGACAGGCGGCGCAGGCGGTCCTTGACCTCTCCGGGCGTGATCCGCGGCGTGCACGGCTCGTCGAGGAGCAGGGCGACTTCGGTGATGTTCGGGGTGATGATGTCGGCGCAGGAGATGAGCCAGCGCATTTTCTCCACCATTTCCGGGGTCATGGTGGGGTCGAGCACGCCGTTGTCGCCGAGTACGGGGTCCACCACCGCGAGTCCGCCGGGCGCGAGGCAGGTACGGATGCACCGGGCCACGGAGTCCATCTGCTCCGGGGAGGCCATGAAGCCGGAATAGACGCCGTCGAAATGCAGGCCGAGGCGTTCCCAGTGGTCGAGGATGCCGCCCAGTTCGCCGGTGAGGTCGCACAGGGTGTAGTCGGTGAACTCCACCGTGTGCGTGGAAAGCACCGCCGTGGGGATCGGGCATACCTGAATGCCCATGCAGGACAGGATCGGGATCGCCACCGTCAGCGACGTGCGTCCGAATCCCGACATGTCGTGGATCGCCGCGACTCTGGGTACTGGATTGCGCATTGCGGGACTCCGGAAAAGGCGTCGGACCGGAAGAGGGAACCCTTCCGGAGAAGGTTTTTCCTTATCCCGGACACCCCTCCTCCCCGAAACGTTCAAGCGTCGGGGCGGGGCGCGCCGTTGTTTTTTCAAAACACGGAGTTTCCCACACAGGGCGCGGCAAATCAAGAGATTGAGGGAGCGGGGCTCCGCTCGGAACCCGTTCCGTCTTCTTCCCTGCTTTGGGTTTCACGAGAAACACCGATCCGTCCGTATCGGCATCCGCAGGGAAATCCGCGAACAGGGATTCGATAAGGGCGAAAGTCTTGGGAAGGGGCGGGGGAGGATTGGAGGG
>CAUHBW010000162.1 GCA_959604115.1 uncultured Bilophila sp.
TGTCTTTTATGAAAAAGATGGCGCAAGCGAGCTGAATTGAAGAGCAGTGACAGCTCTACGACTCCGGTACAAAATTTTTACCAATCTTTTTGTTTTCTTCTCCTCTCAGGGCCTCCTCTTCGCACAGTGCTCGGAACAAACCCAAATTACTCTTTTAATCATCGTTTCTAAATCAGATATAGTTGCGTTTTACCCTATTTGAAAAAAAGATGCTACTTATTTTTTGTCTATTCTTTTTAAGAGGATAGTACAAAAGTTGACAATGCTCTTTCCGTTTTTTCCGTTCCCGCGCGGATTTTGCCCCTTTTTCCCCAAAAAACCGTTTTTGCCAACATCCTGATTATCAAGGCTCTTTTCGGGCATCTTTTTTTGAGAAAAAATCCGTTCCTTCCTCAAGAAGGAATCCCCCAATAATACAGAGCCCGTGAACTGTCAAAATAATTTGACTCGACCGTCTCCCTTTCCGCTCTTTTCCGCCTCTTCACTATGGAAAATAAACATATTACCGAGTGAAATACTGAGGGGTTACGCTTCTTCAATACGGACAAGCCGAACTTTCGAGACCAAAACCTGGCGGATGCCGTTTTCCGGATCCTGAATCCATACCCAATCCGGACGATCCGGAGCACGGGGCACGAGGATCGAGGGAATATCTTTATATTCCACACGGATGCAGACCTTTTTTTTCCGTTCTCCAACGGTTCGAGGCTGCTTCAGACGCGTTCTGAGAGCTTTGACTTCCGTTCGCGTCGGTTCCCCCACTTCCCGCAGCCACGTGCGCACCTCTTCGGGATGCTGCCGGTAGGCCGTCAGGAGTTCGTTCAGAACCGTCACGTCATGGCAGCGGCCGGAAACGAAGACGTCCGCAAGCGGCTCCGGAAGCTCCAGAAGCGCGGCGTGCTGCGTGATATAGGCCGGTGATTTGCCGATATACCGCGCGATTTCGCTTTTCTTTTTCCCCTGCGCGAGCAGGCGTCCGATGAATTCCGCTATCTCGCGCGGCGTCAGCGCATCACGTTGGAGGTTTTCGATAATCTGATCTTCAGCGCTGTAATCCGTATCGATAAAGACGGGAATCGTCGTTTTCCCGGCCAAAAGGGAGGCTCTGTACCGGCGCGCGCCGTGGTTGATGACGAAACGCCCCGGAACGTCAGGCTTGGGCCGAACGGAAATCGGCGTTTTGACCCCTCGCGCCGCGATGGTTTCCGCCAGCTCCCGCAACGTCTCCTGATCGAAATACAGCCTCGGCTGACCGGGGTCTTCTTCGATAAGCTCCAACGCCATCTCGCGCGGCGCTCCATCCGGACGGGGCGTTTCCAACAGCTCGGCCAGCTCGCCGAGCCCTTCCAAACCAAGCGAAGAGGTCATCGGGCTTCTCCGGGATACAGTTTGCCGAAAACGTACTCGCCAAGTGCGCGGAATTCTCTGGCCGCCGAGCGCGCCGCCGTCTTGCGGATGCGCCATACCGGCATTTGCGACGCAAGCGCATCGGCTACGCTGCTGCGCAACCCGATGGTGACCGGAACCAGCAGCTTGGGATACGCGTCCTGCAAGGCGTTCAGATGCTCCTTGTGCCTCGGATTGCGCGAGTCCACGCGGCTGGGGAGCATCCCCAAAAACGAAAGCCCGGAATTGCACTCCCGGCGGATGTTGAAAATGGTCGCAAGCATCATCTTGATGCCCTGAATGCTGTACACTTCCAGTTCGATGGGGCTGATGACGAAATCGGCGCTCGCCAGTGCGGCGGACATGCGGATTCCCAGCGCGGGGGCGGTATCGACAAGGCAGACGTCGTACCCCGCTTCGGCAAGCTTCCCTACGCTTTGCCTGAAGCGCCGCTGGGCTTCGGCCCGGGGAAGAGATTCCACAGCCATCAGGGACGCATCCGCGGGAATGACGCTGATGGCCTCGCGGGCCTCCGGCATTTTTTGAGCCTCGGCATGAAAAAGCAGGCTGGAACGCATATCCCGCGCAAAGGACGCCAACGTGTACGAAGCGTTGCCTTGCGTATCCAGATCCACGACGACGACCCGTTTCCCTTTTTCCTGAAACGAATACGCCAGGTGAACCAGCGTGGAGGTCTTCCCTACGCCGCCTTTTTGATTGGCCATGACCAGCGTCTTCATCGTACAGCCACCATTTTAGCCGCTAAAATATCCATCATCTTACCCGTTCTCTTTTGAAAAGATAAGCGATTTCAAGGCCAGATGCACACCGGCCCGTGCGCCGGGCGTCGTCAGCTTCTCCAGACCGGAAACCTGGACCTGCGTTTGCAGCACCGAAGGGAGCGCCTGAAAAAAGTCGGCGTACTGCGCGTGCCGTTCGCCCTGCGCAACAATGTCCGCAAACAGGGCATCCATTTTCTTCTCAAGCGTGAACCGTTCTTTCTGCCGTCGCGTTTCGGTCAGCGCCTTTTCCAGCTCGGCCTCTTCACGCTCCTGCTCAAGCAGAAGCCGTTTGGCTTCGACAAGCGGGTCAACATAGCCCTTCGGCTTGTTGTAGTACCCGTTGCGCCGCATGGAAGCCAGCCAGTAGGCGATGGGATCGCTCACCGGCTCTCCCTTGGGGTTGTGGAGCCGCCCTTCGGACTGCTCCAGCTGCCAGTCGAGATACCGCAAGGAAAGAGCCACGGTCGCCTCTTCAAAACGCTGGATCTCGAAAATCTGTTGAAGCTGCCGCAAGTGAACGGTGGAAAACCCGATGGCGCAGACATGCGGCCACATCGCCTGCATGTCTTCATAGCTTGTATCCCAGATAGAGATAGATCGATCTATCTTATCTATATCTTCCTTATAGGGACCTTTTTGCGCGCTACTCGAAACGCTATTTTGAACGCTATCGCACACGCTACTCGAAGCGCTATCGTCAGTGTCGGGCGTCTTGAGAATGAGGATCTCCACGCCGCGGATGCGCCCTTTGATGAGCCTGCGGCGACTGACGAAACCGGCGGCTTCGAGCCGTTCCGTGATCCTGCGGATGGTCGCCGGTGAAATGCCTAATTTTGTTGATAAAGCAGGGTATGAAAACAGGTGATCCCGACTCTCGCGGAAGGCCTCGAAAACACGTCTTTCGTATTCCGTCCAATGGCAGGGGATCATGTCTTCGGTGAGAGAGGCCGTCTTTCGCTCAAGGTGTTTGGGGCCTGTTTTGGGCGACGGATCGTCGGGGCATACAGCGCTATTTGAAGCGCTATCGTGATCGCCATCGATAGCGCTCCCCGTAGCGCTATCAGTAGCGTTCAACAGGGGTTGATCGCCACCAGTGGCGCTCCCCGTAGCGCTACGGGGAGCGCTATCCGTAGCGCTATCGGAAGCGCTACTTGACGATTCGGGCGCGTTGAGTTGGTAAATATTCTGCTCAAGGTCTCCAAGCAAAGACGCGGCCAAAGAGTCGACGGCTTTGCGCTTCGCCTTCTCCTTGCGCTCTTTGGCAAACTGCTTTCCCTGAGCGAGCATATTCGAATAGCCACTCATACCGTTTCCCGTGGGATCAGGAATGGACGGCTTCCAGGCGAGCCAGAATTTCCTTGGTCAAAGCCTTGTAGTCCTCCGCTCCCGGTTCGCTCGCGCTGTCGTCGAAAATGGTTTTCTGTTTGGTGTTCGCCCTGTTGATGGCCGTATTGTTCCGGATCTCGCGGATGAAAACGCCGTTCTCCGGCGTGCGGAAATAGGTTCGGATGGCCGTATTCATCGCTTTTCCGACCGTGGTTCGGCCGTCAAACATGGTGACGATGACGCCCAGCCGCTTCAGTCCGGGGTTGAAGGACTGCTTGATGAACGAGATGTGACTTTCCAGCTGCTGCATGCCCTTGAGGGCAAAAAAATCTTCCGACTTGATGGGGATGATGTAGTAATCCGAGGCCGACAGCGCGTTGTTCAGGGGAGCGTTCAGGTTCGGCGGGCAGTCGATGAGAATGAAGTCGTACTTTTGCCGGATGTCGTCGGATATCTTGTCGCGCAGCGCCACCCAGCCCTTGGAATCCCTGACGTCCCATCCGAACAGTTCCATATTGGAAGGAAGGATATCCACGTTGGGGTATTTGGACTGGTAGATGCAGGCATCCATGGCGACCGCATCCTGCGAAACCAGATGGTAAAACGTAAGCGGCAGATCGTAGGGACTGAGCGGTGAAAGAATCAGCGTGGTATTATGCTGGGGATCCGTATCGATCACAAGGACATGCTTGTCCTCATACTTTGCCAGGCAATGGGCGATATTGAAAACGGAGGTACTTTTCCCGCACCCCCCTTTCTGGTTTGCGAATGCAATGATGGTCGCCATGTATCTTATTCCCCTCAAGGTAGTTTTCCGACGCTGGAGGCATCTTTCCGTGTATAGTTCCCCAAAAAAACGCCCCATGTCAATGGTGGAATATTCCGGAAATAAAATAGAAAGAATTCGATGGAACTCATAGAACAAGAGTTGGAAAATACGCCGGGAAAGAGGCGGCCAAAATCCGATTTTTTGCGGGAAGGTCCCGGATCTGACTTTGGAGAAAGGATACGGAGGGTCTTCTCGCGACATATCCCGTTTTGCGGGTATGGTCCGCTTGGTGGCGTCACGCTCGGCCGACGTTCATGAGGAGGGTGCGGGAGCGGCTTCGGCTCGCTGGGGTGTTCCGCGGCCCTGAAACGCCTTCTGGGGAGGAACAAAGTCCCGGTGCGGACGGTGGCGACGGGAGACATGAACCTATTGAAATATATTCTATAAATATCATAATATAGAAAAATAAATAATATTTTTTATCCTAAAAAGAGTTTTTGAATATGATATAACGGACATCTGCTCAAGAAGTCTCTGAACCATTTTCTATAATTATTACACATAGTAAAGTGCTATAGTGCGCATGAACGCTCAGTCTTGATTCTCGGGGCGAGGAGGAAAGAGATTGGAGTGTGCACAAACTGCTCATGGAGGTATGACAATGGCAAGTCGCCAGAGGCAATGGACGGACTATCCGGGGGTTTATTTCGTAGAAACGTTTCGGAAGAGGGGGGGAGGCAAAGAGCGTGTCTACTATGTCGTTTATCGAAAAGGCGGCAGGCAGGTAGAAGAAAAGGTCGGGCATCAGTACAAGGACGCGATGACTCCCGTTCGGGCGAGTCGCATCAGAGGTGAACGGATCGAAAGTCATTTTACGTCTGAGTTCCCCAGAAGACATGGACAGACGCTGAATCAGCTGTGGTCCCTGTATAGGGAGATCAACGGGGACAAAGCGAGCAGCCGCGGGGATATCTATCGATATAATAACTACATCGCTCCCGTTTTTGGCGCGAAGACGCCCGATGAAATGACCACCTTGGATATCGACAGATTACGGAGCGAACTGCTTACCCGATTGCGCCCGCAAACCGTCAAACATGTTCTTGAGCAGATCAAACGGATTTTGAATTTTGCGGTAAAAAAAAATTTCATTCCCGTCCCCGCGCATCTTCAGTTTGAAATGCCGGTCGTTGACAATCAAAAAACGGAAATGATGACGCCGGAGCAGATATCCGCTTTTTTATCCGCCCTGGATGAAGAGCAGGATCAGACGGGGGCTTCCGGTGTTCGCTTGGCCCTTGCGACGGGCATGCGGCACGGAGCAATCGTGGCCCTGCGCTGGGACGATCTCGATTTTACCAATGGTTTCATCATGCTGCGTGGAGAGGTCGCCAAAAACGGGAAAACGTCAAAAATCCCGATGAGTCCTCCGGCACGCGCGATTCTCGAACAAATCCCTCGGACGGACAGCCCGTATCTTTTTCCGGGAAAGAAAAAAGGGACGCATCGGGTCACCTTTCGCGATATAGCCCGGAGAGCCAAACAGGCCGCCGGGCTTCCTGAGGATTTTCGCTGCATGCACGGGTTGCGCCATACGTTCGCCTCGGCCCTCGCCAGCTCGGGGAGGGTCGATTTGTATACGCTCCAGAAGCTGCTGACGCACAGCTCGCCATACATGACGCAACGGTATTCGCATCTGGCCGATGAAGCCCTCCTGCGCGCGGCTTCCGTCATGGGAGATATCTGGAGTGAGGCGGAAAAAGTCGGGAGCAAGTAATAGATCCCGATATGAAAAGAGCTCTTCCCCTATGGAAGAGCTCTTTTCACAAAAACTAAATCTATTTCTTTAGGGTAATAGCCTTTATGTATCCAATTATAGGATTTTCTACGTATAAGTAAATGAAACATCCCGCTGCAATGGTAACTGTCCATGTATATAAAAGAAACATATCAATAGATATATACTGCGATATGTTTATATTTTTTATAGCGCTTCCTAGTATTGGTATAAGGATATAATGTGATAGATATATTGAATATGAGCAGTCTCCAATAAATTTTAATGCATTTAAATTATGTAAATCGTGTAGCTTTTCATAAAATGAAAAGCAAATTACAAGTAATGCTGACATTACACAATACACAAATTTTATATTTGAAGTAAATGTATTTTTACATACTAATATGACTAAAATAAATGTAAATATAGATAAGATGGTTACTACGTTTTTGTTTAATTTATACTTCATGAAGAAATCACATATAATAAAACCAATGTAAAACTCTATTATAAAATAATTTGTTAAAAATATTAATGCTGTGCTTGTAGGCCGCATTAAAAGCGGCACTGAGATCAATATTATAAATGAAAGACCACAACTGATTATAAACAGTCTTCTTTTTAAGAAAAGCCCAAATGCAACTATTATATAGAAAAAAATTTCGTAGTTAAGTGTCCAGCCAACAGGAAGTATTGGTGACGATTGAAAGTTTGTTGGAATAAATGGAATAAAAAGGAATGAATAGACTATAGATTTTAAATCAACTTTAGAATAGTAATTGTTTGGAAAAGTAATTAAAAGCAGAATCATTATTAAGGTAAATAACCAGTACAGGGGAGCGACTCTGATAAATCTTTTTTTGATGAAGGTCCAAAAATAATTTTTATTATGGTTTTTATATGTTATATATGACATGACAAATCCGCTGATAACAAAAAATATATCAACACCAAAAGAACCGATAGCTTCTTGCTTGCTATAAACCCAAAGTATGGGGGCTCTAAGTGACAAGGCTTGTGCAAGATCTACTGAAAATTGTTGACAGTGAAAAAATACGACAGCGATTACGGCTATACCCCGTACTATTTGAATCGATTCAAGCTTCTTTTGCATAGTTATGAACCATTAATAGGTTTTGATGCTCATCAAGATAAAACTGAGTGCTCTTTTATCGCTTGAGGCCTGAAGAACATTTTTTTGAGGGATACAGCTCGAAGCAAGTGTAATTTTTATATTGGATCCTATCTTGTTTTCAGGAATGGGAATATCAAACAGCATCTGCCCATCAGTGACAAATGTTTGTGAAGACATCACATGATCATCAATGGAAAAATCGACAGTACATTTTCCCAAATGGGGAAAGAGGCTCGGCTTGATGTAGCCTTCGGCGGAAACATGCGATCCGCCGGCTAAAATTTCCGCTTCGACCACAGGTTCCGCCCAAACGAAAGGTTCTCCTGCATCTCCTTGTTCAGGCGCAAAAATACCTGTCGTAAATCGATTCAATGTTCCATCTTGAATAAGAAGAGCTGAAGGCGCATCCTGCTGGGCTTTGAGGAATGCGTTTAAGTCCATGACGGAGAACAAATTGTTCTCCGCTTTTCCCGCATAGTCGCGAATATTGGATCTCCAAATAAAATTATAAAGATATATATTCGAAAGAGTGAGATTTCCGGAAAGGGCTTTGAAAGATACGGTCTCATCACCATGGGACTTCGGAAAAACCAGATTGAGATCCTGCTTTTTTTCTGTGGAAGATATGCGATAGGTTTTCCCGGCAAAGGTTACTTCCAAAATGCCTGTTCCCGCGACGCTCATTTGCAGGGTGTTGTTGCGGGCGTACCGTCGATAAAAATCCCGGTGTTCAGGAATACGCTGCGAGAGGAGGCTTCCTTCATGCAGAAGGGCTTCTTGATGTTCGCCTGAGGTTTTGACGGTCACTGTACCCCGGGTCTGCCAACCCAGCGTCCCCAAGGCGAACGAACCATTAAAAAGCATGCAGGCCCGATAGTCCCGATCTCCCCAAGTGGCATAGCCGCTCGTGAGTTCCACAAGTTTTGGTCCGCTTTCAGTAAAAAACGACTCCATTTC
>CAUHBW010000163.1 GCA_959604115.1 uncultured Bilophila sp.
GAGGGGAGGAGGAAACTTTCTGAAGAAAGTTTCCTCCTCCCCTCCCCCGGACCCCCTTCCCTCCTTCTTCAAAGACTTTCGTCTTTATCGAATCCCTGTTCGGAGCGGGTTCGCGTTGGCGGGAAACGGGCGTTGCGTGTTTTTTCTTATGAAGAGGCGGGGAAAGGTTTTCCCCGCCTTTTTGCGTGTGGAAGGCGATCAGGCTTTGGGAGTGGCGATGAAGAAGAAGCGGGGGAAGCGGAAGATGATTTCGCCGTTGCGTTGTTTGGGATAGCGTTTGACGATTTCCTCCAGCACGGCCCGTTCGAAGGTTCGGGCGCGGTCTTCGGGGAGCAGGCTCAGGTAGGGGCGCAGGCCGGTGCCCTTGTACCAGTCCATGATGGCTTCGTGGGACGGCAGGCGGTGGAGGTAGGTGGTCTGCCACATCTGGAAGCCTTTCGTTTCGGCGGAGAGGATGTCGAAGTAGTCCTCCTGCCGCAGCGTGTGGAAGGTCCGGGCGTTCGCGAGTTCGGCGCGCCATTCGTCCGACGCGGCGAGTTCTTTGATGATTTGGTGGATGGGCTCCTCGTGGTTCATGGGAAGCTGGACGGCGAGCACGCCGCCGGGACGGAGCAGGGCCAGCATGTCCCGGAGCACGCGCGGGTGGTCCGGCACCCACTGGAGGCAGGCGTTGGAAAACACCACGTCGAAGTCGTTTTCCCCGAGAGATGGGAGGGCGGAGGCGTCGAGGATGCGGAATTCCATGTCCGGGTGATCGTCCTTTGCGGCCTCGATCATCTCCGGCGAACTGTCGATGCCGATGATCCGCAGGGCGTTCGGAAAGGCGTCCGCCAGAACCTGCGTGCTGTTTCCCGGTCCGCAGCCGACGTCGAGCAGCTTGCGGGGCCGTTCGAGTTCGATGCGTTTGACCAGATCGACGGACGGCTGCGTCCGTTCGGCCCCGAACTGGAGATAGGCGGCGGAATCCCATTGCATGACGGCCTCCTGCGGTCGGAAGATACGCGGAATCCTTTCCAAAATTTCTTTACGCGGTACCGCCGTCCGCGCCGTTCTGTCAAGCGATCAACAAAGGGAGGAAAGACCTTTCCTCCCTTTGTGCATGTCTTTTGACGGCGGAACGATCTGGATTGCGCCCCCTTCCCTCATGACGCCGTAACCGAGGGGGTCCGGGGGGAATCATTCCCCCGGACAGGGCGTCAAGGGGGGCGGTAGCCCCCTTGCCGCCGGAGGCGTTCCCTCTACAGCAGTTTCGTAATCATTTCCCCGAACTCCGTGCAGCCGACCGTGCGCGCGCCTTCCATCTGGGCGGCGAGATCCTCGGTGACGGCGCGGCGGGCGATGGCGGTGTTCACCGCGTTGTAGATGCGGTCCGCCGCTTCCTTCCAGCCGATGTGCTCCAACATGAGCGCGCCGCTGAGGATGAGGCTGCCGGGGTTGGCGCGGTCCTTCCCGGCGAGGCTCGGCGCGGTGCCGTGGGTCGCCTCGAAGAAGGCCAGCCTTTCGGACATGTTCACGCCGGGCGCGAGGCCGAGGCCGCCGACCTGCGCGGCGAGGGCGTCGGAAATGTAGTCGCCGTTCAGGTTCGGCGTGGCGAGCACGCTGTACTGCTCGGGACGGATGAGGGCTTCCTGAAACATGGCGTCCGCGATGCGGTCCTTGATCACCAGTTTGCCCGGCGCGGAGGCGGCTTCGGCTTCGACCACGGTGCGGTCGCCGAACTCTTCCTTCGCCAGATCGTAGCCGTGCTGGCGGAACGCGCCTTCGGTGAACTTCATGATGTTGCCCTTGTGCACGAGGGTCACGCTCGGCAGGTTCTGGGCGAGGGCGTGGCGGATGGCGGCGCGGATGAGGCGTTTGGAACCTTTTTCCGTCATGGGTTTGATGCCCACGGCGGCGGTGGCGTCCACGTTCGCGCCCAGTTCGTCGCGCAGGAAGGCGATCAGCTTGGCGGCTTCGGGCGTCCCGGCCTGATATTCGATGCCCGCATACACGTCTTCGGTGTTTTCGCGGAAGACGACCATGTTTACGCGTTCGGGATGCTTCACCGGGGATTCGATGCCTTCAAAGTACCGGATGGGCCGGATGCAGGCGTAGAGGTCGAGGGTCTGGCGCATGGTGACGTTGAGGCTGCGGAAGCCCTTGCCCACCGGCGTCCCGAGGGGGCCCTTGATGGCGAGTTCGGCTCCGCGCAGGGCGGCGAGGGTTTCGTCGGGCAGCAGCGCGCCGGTTTCCTTGAGCGCCTTTTCGCCCGCGAGCAGTTCCTTCCACTCGAAACCGCGTTCGTCGCCGTAGCTCAGACGGATGGCTTCATCAATGACGGGCCGGGCGCTTTTCCATACGTCCGGGCCGATGCCGTCGCCTTCAATCCAGTAAACAGTCTTGCGCATGGGGAGAGACTCCAGAAAGTTGACGTGGCGTGCGCCACGGTTGAGGTCCGCGCGTTTCGCGGCGTCCGCAGAACCTACTCGCCTGAGGCCGGGTTGTCAAAAAGGCTACAGTTGTCGGCAAGTTTGCGGTGCGGCGCGGGCAGGGGGAACGCCTCCACGTCCTGCGGCGCGATCCACTGGCAGGCCGTGGCCTCGGTCAGTTCCTTGGGCACGGGACAGCCCTGCGGCTTGCCCTCCAGTTCGAGCAGGTAGCAGCGCAGGGTGATCCGGTAGGTGGTGTAGTTGTGGCGGATGGTGTCGAGCTGGCGCACGACGGAGACCCTGAAGCCCGTCTCCTCCAGCCATTCGCGCACGACGGCCCGTTCGGGCGTTTCGCCCGGCTCCACGCAGCCGCCGGGGAATTCCCACAGGCCGCCCCAGACGTCCTTGTCTCTGCGCCGCTGGATGAAGACCTTTCCTTCGTGCAGCAGCACCCCGCATACGACTTCAAGCTGGGTGACGGCGGCCTTTTTGCCGGGCACGGGACGTTCGTTCTGGATGCCGAGGCGGCGGCTTTCGCACAGTTCCGCCAGCGGACAGCGGTCGCATTCCGGCTTCTTGCGGCACACCAGCGCGCCGAGTTCCATGAGCCCCTGATTGAAGTCGCGGGCCTCGCCTTTCGGAATGAGCGTCTGCGCCAGTTCGCGGATGCGGCTCTTGGCGGGCTCCTCCCTGACCGGCGTGTCGATGTCGAACACGCGGGACAGGACGCGCTCCACGTTGCCGTCCACGCAGGGGACTTCCTCGTTGTAGGCCGTGCTGGCGATGGCTCCGGCCGTGTACGGACCCACGCCGGGCAGGGCGAGGATGTCGGCGTGGGCGCGCGGGAAGACGCCGCCGTGACGTTCCATGATCACCCGGGCGGCGGCCTGAATGTTGCGGGCGCGGCGGTAGTAGCCGAGTCCCTCCCACGCCTTGAGCAAATCCTCCTCGGGCGCGGCGGCGACGGCGGCCACGTCGGGAAAGCGTTCCATCCAGCGCAGGAAATACCGGACTCCCCGGTCCATCTGCGTCTGCTGCATCATGACTTCCGCGATCCACGTCCGGTAGGGCGTGTAGTCGGCCCGCCACGGCAGCGGGCGGCGGTTCTCCGCGAACCAGCGGAGCAGGTCTTTTCGGAAAAGCGTAAGGCGTTGCGTATCGTTCATGGCGAAAGGGGTTGCAGGTTGGAGCCGGAGGAGCCTGAGCGGGGGATGCCCCGTTCTCCGCCGGGCGGAAAGCGTTTTTCGTCTCTCCGCTGTTTATGAAGAATCGAGCCGCTCCGGTGAACGGCTCCCGTCGTCATCCCGCCCGGTGGGGAAGCCGTCCGGCGGGCGTCGGGGGCCCTTGTCCGAAGGGAGCGGCGGAAACCTGACGGCGGCTGTTTTTGAGAATCATTCCTTGTGGGGAATAGCCCGAAACGGAGCGTCTGTCACGGGGCGGGTCAACTTGCTTCCGGCGGGGATTTCAGGCATACTCCCACGATTATTTTGCAAGGAGTGTATCATGGCCAATCCTACCGTATTGCTGGAAACGACCTCCGGGGACATCCTCATCGAACTGTACCCCGATAAAGCCCCCGTCACCGTGGAAAACTTCCTCAAGTACGTCAACGAGGGCTTCTACGCCAACACGATTTTCCACCGCGTCATCAAGGGCTTCATGATTCAGGGCGGCGGCATGAACATGAAGATGGAAGAAAAGGAAACCCACGCTCCCATCAAGAACGAAGCCGACAACGGCCTGCGCAACGAACGCGGCACCATCGCCATGGCCCGCACCTCCGCTCCCCACAGCGCCACGGCCCAGTTCTTCATCAACACCGTGGACAACGGGTTCCTGAACTTCACCTCCCCCGACATGAACGGCTACGGCTACTGCGTGTTCGGCAAGGTCATCGAAGGCATGGACGCCGTCGACAAGATCGAGAAGGAAAAGACCACGACCCGCGGCATCCACTCCGACGTGCCGGTTTCCGCCGTGCTCATCACCAACGCCAGCGTGTTCGAATAAGCCTTTCGCACTGTGGGGGAGGCATTCTTTTTTCGGAAAGGGCCTTCCCCGCATTCCCGTCCCGCGTCCCCGCAAACGTTCCATGAGCGCGGGGGAACGGAGGGCGTTTCTTTCGTTCCCGGCATCCGCCGGAACATCCGTCTTTTTTCGTATTCCAAGGCGCGAACGCCGCCGGAGGCCCCGTTTCCGCTCTCCGGAAAGATTCCCTCCGGGTTCGCCAACCCTCTTCTTCCCATTGTTAGGACACATCCATGACGCGCAAGCCTGAGATTCTCGCCCCGGCGGGCGATACGCAATCGTTCCTCGCGGCGATGGCCGCCGGAGCCGACGCCGTATACCTCGGCCTCAAACATTTTTCCGCCCGCATGCAGGCGGACAACTTCGGTTCCGCCGAGCTTTCCCGCATGGTCGAACTCGCCAACGAGAACGACAGGCGCATCTACGTCGCCTTCAACACGCTGGTGAAGCCCGACGACGTGCCCGCCGCCGGACGCCTCATCGCCCGTCTCGCCCGCGACGTGAAGCCGCACGGCCTGATCATTCAGGACCCCGGCCTGCTGTCCCTCGCTCGTCAGGCGGGATATGAGGGCGGCCTGTTTCTGTCCACGCTCGCCAACCTGACGCATCCCGCGTCCCTGCTGGCGG
The DNA here is from genome assembly GCA_959604115.1 of uncultured Bilophila sp. Taxonomy (GTDB): domain Bacteria; phylum Desulfobacterota; class Desulfovibrionia; order Desulfovibrionales; family Desulfovibrionaceae; genus Bilophila. The sequence continues at coordinate 5,064 of CAUHBW010000163.1, forward strand.
CGAAGGAGCTGGGCGCGGACCGCGTCATCCTGCCGCGTGAACTCTCCATCGACGAGATCAAGCAGATTTCCGCCGCCTGTCCCGAAGGGCTGGACCTTGAGCTGTTCATCCACGGCGCGCTGTGCTGGTGCGTTTCGGGCCGCTGCTACTGGTCGAGCTACATGGGCGGCAAGAGCGGCCTGCGGGGCCGGTGCGTGCAGCCCTGCCGCCGCATGTACAAGCAGCGCGGGCATAACGGGCGTTTCTTCTCCTGCCTCGATCTTTCGCTGGACGTGCTCGCCAAGACCATTTCCGACATCCCGCACCTCAACTGCTGGAAGATCGAAGGCCGCAAGAAGGGGCCGCACTATGTCTATCACGTCGTCACGGCCTACAAGATGCTGCGCGATAACCCGGACGATCCGCAGGCCCGCAAGGACGCCGAAAAGATTCTCGAAATGGCGCTGGGCCGTCCTTCGACCCGCGCCCGGTTCCTGCCGCAGCGCATGTCCGAACCGACGTCGCCGGACAGCCAGACCAGTTCGGGCCGTCTCGTGGGCAAGGTGCAGACCGACGCGGAGGGCCGTCCGTTCTTCAAGCCGCACATCGAGCTGATTTCCTACGACTATCTGCGCGTGGGCTATGAGGACGAAACGTGGCATTCGACCCTGCCCGTGACCCGCCGCACGCCCAAGGCCGGAACGTTTACCCTGCGCCTGCCGCGCCACAAGACGCCCAAGTCCGGGACGCCGGTGTTCCTCATCGACCGCCGCGAGCCCGAACTCGTGCGGCTCATCGCGGACTGGAAACGCAAGCTCGAACAGTGCAAGGGCCGCGAGCCCGCCGCCGTGGAGTTCACGCCCAAGACGCCCAAGCCCGCGCACGCGCGCCGCCGTCCCGACATGGTGCTCCGCGCCTCGCTCCCCTACGGTTCCGAGACCCGGCGCAGCCGCAACGTCGTGACCGGCCTGTGGCTTTCGCCCAAGTCCGTGCGCGAGGTTTCGCGTACCGTGGCTCCGAACATGGCGTGGTGGCTGCCGCCGGTCATCTGGCCCGACGAAGAGGAACTGTGGAAGCGCATCATCAACGAGGCCACGCGCAACGGCGCGAAGCACTTCGTCTGCAACGCGCCGTGGCAGGCGGCCTTCTTCAAGGGGCGCGAGGTCGATCTCATCGCCGGGCCGTTCTGCAACGCGGCAAACCCGTTCACGCTGGAGAGCTTTGCGAAGCTCGGCTTCGTCGCCGCGTTCGTCAGCCCCGAGCTGACCAAGGCCGACTTCATGGTCCTGCCGAAGATCAGCCCTCTTCCGCTCGGCATCGTCCTTTCCGGTTTCTGGCCGATGGGCGTGGGACGCCACGAGCCGACGGGCATCAAGCCGAACGAGCTTTTCCAGAGTCCCAAGGGCGAAGGCTTCTGGACGCGCCGCTACGGGCAGAACACCTGGATTTATCCCGCCTGGCCTCTGGACATCACCGCGCACCGGCCCGAGCTTGAAGCCGCCGGGTATTCCTTCTTCGCCCGCATGGAGGAGAATCCGCCCAAGTCCGTGCCCGCCGCCACCCGCCCCGGTTTGTTCAACTGGGAAGGCGAGTTGCTGTAGGAAGAACGTGTGAAAAGATGGAGGGGAGGGGAAACTTTCTATATAAAGTTTAACCTCCCCAACCAAAATTAAGCAATAACAACAGACCCCCCCCACAGCGGGCGGCGATGAGCTCCGCGACGATGGAGACGGCGATTTCCTCGGGCGTCTCGGCCCCGATTTCAAGTCCGATGGGGCTGTGCACGCGGTGGAAATCCTCTTCGGAAAAGCCCTCGGAGCGGAGGAAGCCGTAAATGCCGTCGCGTTTGCGCTTGCTGCCGATCATGCCGACGTAGTGGGCGGTCGTGCGCATGGACTGCGCCAGACATTCGCGGTCGTAGCTGTGCCCGCGCGTGGCGATGACCATGTAGTGCTCCGGCCCGATGCCGCAGGCTTCCGCCAATCCCTTGAACTCGGGCAATACGTGTACGGCGCGGGCGAAGGGAAAACGCGCTGGCGAGGCGTATTCCTCGCGGTCGTCGACGGCGATCACCTCGAAACCGACCGCGTGCGCCAGCTTGCCCGTGGCCAGCGAAACGTGGCCGCCGCCGCAGAGCACGACGACGCCCTGATGGATGAGCGGCTCGACGTAGACGCGCCTGCCGTCGAGATCGATGCGGGCGGCGCCGTTCGCACGGACCTGCGCCAGCACGGGCGCGGGCAGCGACGCGGCGTCGGTATGGAAGGAACGTTGCGGCGCGGCGGGGTCGGTGATGTCCACCAGCCAGACGCCGAAGGCCGCCTTGCCCCGACAGAGGGCCGCCTGCCGGAACTGCGGAAGCTGGTCGGGCGTGAGACGCTCCACCAGAATGTCCACCACGCCGCCGCAGATCATGTCCGCATCCGGGGTGAAGCCCGTCATGTCGAAATGCATCAGGCGGGCCAGCCCATCCTTGCGGACCGGCAGACATGCCGCCAGCACGTCGGATTCGACCTGTCCGCCGCCGATGGTCCCGAACACGGAAAAGTCCCGCGTGACCAGCATCTGCGTTCCGGCGTGACGGGGCGCGGAACCCGAACGCCCGATGATCGTGGCGAGCGCCAGAAACTCTCCCCGTTCCAGATGATTGACGATGTCGCTTTCAAGCTGCATGTGAACCGCCTCGCTGTGATCCCTTGTTGCGCACGCCGCATTTTCGCGCCGTGTCCGATACATGTTTTTTCGTGCATAACACTACACGTTCCCTTCCGGCGGATCAAGGCGGCGCGCCTTTTTCAAGGACATGGAAAAGGGCTTTCCCCAGCGAACCCTTTTTCAGACCCGCCTGATGCCTCTTTCCCTTCCGTTGTCCGGCAACTCATTCCGTCCGCTCCCGACGTTCCCCAAGCAGAAAGCCTCCCCACGACGGGAAGGCTTCTTCGTCCGAACTCCCCGGCGGGAGGGATTCGATAAGGCCAAAAGTCTTTGAAGAGGAGGAGAGGTCTGGAGAGGGGGTGGGGTAAAATCTACACTAATGTTACCGCCCCCACACCACTCTTTTTTTCTCCGCCGGGGGCAGTGGGTT
>CAUHBW010000164.1 GCA_959604115.1 uncultured Bilophila sp.
GAACAGCCGGGGCTTGCCGGACACCAGACACGCGCCGGGGTGGAGTTCCTCCAGCAAAATATTGTCGTACTGCCCGTGCCCGTCGGCCACCCAGACTTCGGTGGCCCCGCCGTCCAGCGCGCCTTCGACGGCGGCGTTGACCTCGCGGGTCATGAGCAGACGCGCCCGTTCGTAGGCGGCGGAGCCGGGCCGGGTCTGGTCCGGGCTCGTCACGCCGCTGATGCCTTCAATATCCGCAGAAATCAGGATGCGCATACGTTCCTCCGCGCGATGTCGCGCCATTCCGGCAGGACTTCCCGGATGGAGGGCCGCCGGCGCCCGTCACGTCCGACAAACGGTTCCGCAAGGAACAGGGCCTTGAACACGGCCTGCTCCGTGGCCTCGGCGGCGGCCTGAAACAGCGCGTCCATCCAGCCGTCCGGCGCGTGCAGGAGCGGCACCGCCTCGTCCGAAGGGAACGGCAGATGCTGCGAGGCGGAAAACGCAATCGCCACGTCGCCGCTGCCGTGTCCGTAGATGGAGCCCGTCCGCGCCAGCCCGTTCCCGGCCCGGCGCGCCAGCCGCCCGAGCTGGAGCACGTCCAGCGGGGCGTCCGTCGCCAGAATCATGATGATGCTGCCCTTCTCCGGGGCGGCGGCCAGCGCGGCGGCTTCCGCGTCCATGCGCTCCAGCCGCTCCCGCAGCAGCCCTCCCACCGGCGTCCCCGCCAGCAGGCAGTGCTCCGCCTTGCCGAAGTTGGAAAGCACCAGCGCGCCGACCGTGAACGGCTTCCCGCCGCAGTCCGCCACCCGCGAGGCCGAGCCGATGCCGCCCTTCAGATGGAAGCAGGACATGCCCCGGCCCGCGCCCACGCTCCCCTGCGCGAACTCGCGGGAAGCCGCGGCGCAGGCCGCGCGGTAGTGTTCATCGTTCACGGCGAGGGCCTGAATGTCGTTCAGGTACCCGTCGTTGCATTCGAGCACCAGCGGGTTGACCGTGGACCACTCGCGGCCCACCTCGGGGTGCGCGGCGACGGCGGCGCGGATCTGCGCCGTGGCGACCGCGCCCACGGAAAAGGTGTTGGTCAGCGCGAGCGGGGTTTCGAGACAGCCCAGCTCGTTCAGCTGCATCAGGCCGACGCTCTTGCCGAACCCGTTGAAGACGCGGCTCGCCGCCAGCGGCTTCTTGAGCAGCGGGTCGTCGTTGGGGATCACGACCGTCACCCCGGTGTGGACGTCGCCCTCGTCCAGCGTGCAGTGCCCGACGCGGATCGCGCCCACGTCGGTGATCGCGTCCAGCGGGCCGTTCGGCAGCGCGCCGACGCGGGGAAAGGATGCGTCCATGACTATTCCTGATCGATCTTGGGATCGAGCGCGTCGCGCAGGCCGTCCCCGAAAAGGTTGAACATGAGCACCGTCAGGAAGATGGCGAGGCTCGGGAAAATCGCCACGTGCGGAGCCACCACCATGTCGGCGCGGGCCTCGTTGAGCATCGCGCCCCACTCGGGCGTGGGCGGCTGCGCGCCGAGTCCGAGGAAGGACAGGCTCGCGGCGGTGATGATCGAGGTGCCGATGCGCATGGAGAAGTAGACCACAATGGACGAAATCGTGCCGGGGAAGATGTGGCGCAGCATGATGGTCATCGGACCGGCTCCGAGGCTGCGGGCCGCCTCCACGAAGGTCTGCCGCTTGATCGACAGCGTGTTGCCGCGCACCAGACGGGCGAAGGCCGGGATGCTGAAGATCGCCACGGCGAGGATGACGTTGGCCATGCCGCTGCCGAGGACCGCCACCACGCTGATCGCCAGCAGGATGCCGGGAAACGCGAAGAGCACGTCGCAGATGCGCATGACCACGCGGTCCCACCAGCCCTCGTAGTACCCGGCGGTCAGGCCGAGGAAGGTTCCGATCACCGCGCCCACGAGCACCGAGGAGAAGCCCGCCGTCAGCGAGATGCGCGCCCCGGCGAGGATGCGGCTGAAGATGTCCCGCCCGAGCGAGTCCACGCCGAACCAGTGCGCCAGCGACGGACCGGCGTTCAGCATGTCGTAGTCGAAATAGTTTTCCGGGTCATAGGGCACGAGCCACGGCCAGAACACGGCGATCAGGACCAGCAGGGCAATGAAGCCGCCCGCGAACAGCGTCATGCGCTGCCGCTTGAACTTGCGCCAGAATTCGCTCCACGGGGTGCGGACTTTCGCGGGGCCGGAGGCCGCCGAAACGGTGTTTTCCATGTTCATATCACTTGAAGCAGATTCGGGGGTTGATGACGGCATACAAAATATCCACCAGCAGGTTGATCAGGATGAATTCGAGCGAGAACAGCAGCACCTCGGCCTGAAGCACCGGATAGTCGCGCATCTCCACCGCGTCCACGAGCAGCCGCCCGAGGCCGGGCCAGTTGAAGACCTTCTCCACGACGATGGAGCCGCCGAGCAGGAAGCCGAACTGGAGGCCCATCATGGTCACCACGGGGATGAGCGCGTTGCGCAGGCCGTGCTTGACGATGACCGCCCACTCGCTGAGGCCCTTGGCGCGGGCCGTGCGGATGTAGTCGTCCTGAAGGATTTCCACGAAGGAGGCGCGGGTGAACCGGGCCATGACCGCCGCCACTCCCGCGCCGAGCGTGATGGACGGCAGGATGTAGTGCTTCCACGAGTCCGCGCCCACGGTGGGCAGCCAGCCCAGCGACACGGAGAAAATTTCCATGAGCAGAAGCCCCAGCGCGAAGGTCGGGAAGGAAATCCCCGAAACCGCCAGCGCCATGCCCGCCTGATCCTGCCATTTGTTGCGCTTCGTCGCCGAGATCATGCCGATGATCAGCCCGAAGAAGACCGACCAGACCATGCTCCAGAAGGTGAGCCAGAAGGTCGCCCAGAAACGCTCCCCGATTTCCGCGCTGACGGGGCGCTTGGTCCGCAGAGAGGTGCCGAAGTCCCCCTTGGTGACGATGTTGCCGAAATAGGTGATGAACTGTTCATGCAGGGGCTTGTCGAGGCCGAGATCCTTGCGCACCAGTTCCACGGTGACGGGATCGGCTTCCGGCCCGGCGGCGAGCCGCGCCGGATCGCCGGGGAGCATGTGCACGAAGAGGAAAACGAGCGTCGCCACCAGAAACAGCGTGGGCAGCAACCCGAGGAGACGTTTGACAAAATAGTGGAGCATCCGTGAAACCTCGCCGGAAAGCGGAATGGGGGCCGGGCGTGAAGCCCGGCCCCGAAGGGACTATTGCTGCAAGTCGATGTTTTCAAAGAAGTAGCTGCCGTCGGGCATGACGTACATGCCGTTCAGCTTCTTGCTGGTCGCGTAGAGCAGCTTTTCGGTCACGAGGAAGACCCAGGGGGCGTCCTTCCAGATTTCCTCCTGCACTTCGGTGTACAGCCTGGTCTTCTCCGCGCGGTCGGTGGTGCCGAGGGCCTTCATGATGTCCGCGTCCACCGTGGGGTTCTTGTAGTAGGAGATGTTGTACATCGCCGGAGGCGTCTTGTCGCCCGCGAACAGCGGACGCAGGCCCCAGTCGGCTTCGCCGGTGGAGGAGGACCAGCCGGTGTAGTAGAGGCGCACGGGCGCGGTGGCCGGGTCCTGATGGCTTTCGACCTTTTCCACGCGCTGCCCGGCTTCGAGGGCCTGCACCTGCGCCTTGATGCCCACCTGCGCGAGCTGCTGCTGGATGAACTGGATCACCTTCTGGGCGGTGGTGTGGTTGTAGGCGGACCACAGGGTGGTTTCAAAGCCGTTGGGGTATCCGGCTTCGGCGAGGAGCTGCTTGGCCTTCTTCAGATCGTAAGGCCACGGGCCCATCTTGACGGCGTAGTCGACGCCCTGCGGCAGCGGGCCTTCCGCCGGGAAGGCGTAGCCGCCGAAGGCCACCTTGGCGAGGGCCTGCTTGTTGATGGCGTAGTTGATGGCCTGACGCACGCGGACGTCGTCGAAGGGCTTCTGGAGCATGTTCATGTTCAGATAGCGGGTGACGATGGAGGGCGCGGCCACGATGTTCAGGTGTTCGTCCTTTTCGAGGACGGGAGCCTGCTCATAGGGCACGGGGAAGGTGAAGTGGGCTTCGCCGGTGCGCATCATCGCGGAACGGGCGTTGTTGTCCACGACGGGCACCCACTTGATGCTGTCGATCTTGGGCAGACCGGCGCGCCAGTAGTGCTCGTTCTTCTCGCCCTTGAGGAAGTCGGTCTGGTTCCATTCCACAAACTTGAAGGGACCGGTGCCCACGGGGTGGAACATGATGTCCTTGCCGTACTTCTTGAGGGCGGTGGGGGAGATCATGACCGCCGAGGGATGGGCGAGCTGGTTGATGAAGGGCGAGAAGGGGGTCTTCAGGGTCACCTTGGCGGTGTTCGCGTCGACCACTTCGGTCTTGGCGATGTTGGAGTACAGGCTGTAGCGCTTCAGCTTGTTCTCGGGATTGGTGACGCGGTCGAAGTTGGCCTTCACGGCTTCGGCGTCGAAGTCGGTTCCGTCGTGGAACTTCACGCCCTTGCGCAGGTGGAAGGTGTAGACGAGGCCGTCGGGGCTGACTTCGTAGCTCTCGGCGAGCACGGGGCGCAGCTCCAGCTTTTCGTTGAAGCCGAACAGCCCTTCATAGAAGGTCTTGGCGACGGCCTGCGACAGCGTGTCGTTGGCGTCCCAAGGGTCCGTGGTGGTCATGGTCGAGGCCACGGCAAGCACGGCCTCTTTGGCGGCGTGGGCCTGCGGCGCGCACAGCGCAACGGCCATGCCTGCGGCAAACAGCATTTTTTTCCAATGGTTGCGAAAGATCATACGCACTCCTCGTATATGCCTGAACGGCGTTTGACGGACGGCGTTCCGCACCGGTGCGGAACGCCGGACAATCCTTTTTCGGGGGAACCTTCGGCGGAACGGACGGCCTAGAACCAGTCCGCCATGCGCTGCTGGGCGACGAAATGCCCGGGGCTGACTTCCTTGAGCGGCGGCAGCTCCGGCTCGTAGTCCGCCGGGCGGACGGGGCTGGGAATTTCGCCGGACAACAGGGTGTGGGACATGGTGCGCCGGGACGGGTCGGGAATCGGGACGGCGGACATGAGTCGCTTGGTGTAGGGATGCTGCGGGTTCTCGAACACGTCCCGCCGGGAGCCGAGTTCGACGATCTGCCCGAGGTACATCACGGCCACGCGGTGGCAGACGCGCTCGATGACCGCCATGTCGTGGGAAATGAACAGGAAGGCGATGCCGAACTCCTTCTGGAGCGCCAGCAGGAGGTTGATGATCTGGGCGCGCACGGACACGTCGAGCGCGGAAACGGATTCGTCCGCGATGATGATCTGCGGGTTCATGGCCAGCGCGCGGGCGATGCAGACGCGCTGCCGCTGCCCGCCGGAGAATTCGTGCGGATAGCGCACCGCCATCGCGGGATCGAGATCGACCCGTTCCAGCAGTTCCCCGACCTTGCGCTCGGCCTCCTGCCGCGAACAGACCTTGTGGATGAGCAGCGGCTCCATGATCGAGAATCCGACCGTGATCCGGGGGTCCAGCGCGGCGTAGGGGTCCTGAAACACGTACTGGATGTTCCGGCGCAGCTTTTGCAGCTTGGAGGTCGCCAGATGGGTCAGCTCCTGCCCGTTGAACACGATGTTGCCGGAGCGCGGGGTTTCGAGGCCGATCAGCGAACGGCCTATGGTGGACTTGCCGCAGCCGGATTCGCCCACCAGCCCGAGGGTTTCGCCGGGATAAAGGTCGAAGCTGACCTGCTCCACGGCGTGGACGCGGCGTTTGACCTTGCCCCAGAAGCCGGTTTCCACGTCGAAGCGGGTGATCAGCCGGTTCACGTGGAGCACGGGCTTCTCGCCCCTGAGATCCGGCGCGGGCGCGGCGGGGGCCGTTTCGTCGGGCCGCATCTCCACGGCCTCCCCGGTCTGGGGATCGATGGACCGGAGCAGCGGGAAGGGAGCCGGAGCGTCCGTGCCCTTCATGGAGCCGAGCCGGGGCACCGCCGCCAGCAGGGACTGCGTGTACGGGTGGCGGGGGTTGTGGAAAATCTGTTCGCACTCGCCCTCTTCCACGGCCTCCCCGTGGTACATGACGAGCACCCGGTCGGCCACTTCGGCCACGACGCCCATGTCGTGGGTGATGAAAATGACCGCCATGCCCATCTCTTCCTGCAACTGGCGGACGAGCTGGAGGATCTGCGCCTGAATGGTCACGTCGAGGGCCGTGGTCGGTTCGTCCGCGATGAGCAGGGTCGGCTTGCAGGACAGGGCCATCGCGATCATGACGCGCTGGCGCATCCCGCCGGAAAGCTGGTGCGGATAGCGTTTCAGCACCTGTCTGGCTTCGGGGATGCGGACCAGTTCCAGCATCCTGAGGGCTTCGGCCTGCGCTTCGGCGTGTCCGAGCCCCTGATGGAGCATGACCGCCTCGGCCACCTGCGTGCCCACGGTGAATACGGGGTTCAGGGAGGTCATGGGCTCCTGAAAAATCATCGAAATCTCGCCGCCCCGGATGGTGCGCATGACGCTGTCGGCGGCCTGCGCGAGATCGAGCTTTCCGCCGTTCCTGCGGGTGAACATGATGTTCCCGCCGGCGATGGTGCCTCCGCCGTGCTCGATGAGGCGCATGACGGACAGCGAGGTGACGGATTTCCCGGAACCCGATTCCCCGACGATGGCCAGCACTTCCCCGGCCCGCACGTGAAAGTTCAGGTTCTTTACGGCGACGACGCTTCGCTCTGAGGTGTCGAAACGTACGGTCAATCCTCGAACATCCAGGACGTTTTTGTCACTCGGACCCATTACCCTCTCCAGTTCCCAACCTGACACAGCATTGTCCGCCTTTCCCGGATCGCCTCCGGGGGCGGGGACCACCTTTCCAGCCTCGAATGGTCGCAAGATCGGGGGCCCGTTCCGTCCCGGCGAAAGGTCCCGCCCGGCCGAAGAAAGCCCCCGCACCCTGTTTCATTCGAAATCTAACCCCAAGAAACCCTAAAAAGACTTTCGCTGTCAACAAAAAAATGCACGGGGGGGCGCGCCGGGGAAGGTCCCGTTCATGCTATTTCCTCATGATGACATGCAAAAACGGCATGGAACGCCTTTTGCGCCCCATGCCCCGAAAACCACAAAAAAACGCATGGTTGAACAAACAGAGAGGCGGGCCCCCACAGGGAGACCCGCCCCGCCGGGATCAGCGGCCCTCGTCTTCGGTTCCGTAGATGGCGACGCGCACGGTTTCGTTTCCGCGCACGCACCCGCGGTACATGCCTTCGGAAATGAACGGCAGCGAGACGTTCCCTTCCCGATCCACGGCGATGAGCCCGCCGGTGCCTCCGAGCACGCCCACGCGTTCGAGCACGGCGCGCACCGCGTCGTCCAGCGACGCGCCCTGATAGCGCATGCGGGCGGCCACGTCGTGCCCCACGACCAGCCGGATGAAGTATTCGCCGGAGCCGGTGCAGGACACCGCCACGCCGTCATCCGCGTAGCAGCCCGCGCCCACGATGGGAGTATCGCCCACGCGACCGGGGAGCTTGTTGGTCATGCCGCCCGTAGAGGTCGCGGCGGCGAGGCGGCCCCGCGCGTCCATCGCCACCGCGCCGACCGTGCCCATCTTGGTCTTCTCGTCCAGCGGGTTCCCCGCGAAGCTCATCTTGCCCGCCGCCGCGCCGTCGTGGTCGAGCACCATCTCGTCGGGACGGACGGCCTGCGCCCGCCGGAGCTGCTCAAGACGCTGTTCCGTATCGAAGTAGCTGTCGGGCATGAATTCCACCCCGCGTTCGCGCAGGAAGGCCATTGCGCCCTCGCCGGTCATCAGGACGTGCGGAGACTGTTCCATCACCACGCGGGCGGCCCTGATCGGGTTCCTGACGCCGTGGACGCAGGAAAGCGCGCCGGTCCGCAGGGTTTCGCCGTCCATGATCGCGGCGTCGAGTTCGTGCGTCTCCGCGCTGGTGTAGACGGCCCCGCGTCCGGCGTTGAACAGCGGGCAGTCCTCAAGCATGGACACCGCCAGCGTCACGGCGTCGAGAGCCGAAGCCCCGTCCGCCAGCGCGTCGCGGCCTTTTTCCAGAATGTTCCGCAGGGCGTCGCGGTATTCGCGTTCCGCCTCGGCGGAGAGGGCCGCGCGGTTGATGGTGCCCGCGCCGCCGTGAATGGCCAAA
>CAUHBW010000165.1 GCA_959604115.1 uncultured Bilophila sp.
TTTTTGGGTGGGTGTGTGGGTGGTTGTGTATCTTGATTCCCCCATCCTCCGGCTCCTCCTTCTCCCCTCCCCCGGGTTCCACTTCGAGAAGAAGGAGCAAGCATGAACGAAACGAACGACGCCATCACCAGCAACGCGACACTGGAGGGATTCGAGCTGCCGCTCATGCCCTTGCGGGAGGTGGTCATGTCGCCGCACTCGATCATGCCGCTTCTCGTGGGCCGCGAGGCCTCCATCAAGGCGATTGAAAGCGCGGTGAACGACTACGGCAAGCGCATCTGCCTCGTGACGCAGCGCGAACCCGAACTGGAAAAGCCCGGCCCGGACGACCTCTACGCCGTGGGCGTGGTCGGACGCGTGCTCCAGTACATGCGGCTTCCCGAAGGGCCGATCAAGGTGCTCTTCGAGGGCATGTACCGCATCAACTGGAGGCCGCTCGCCCCCGAGAATCAGGACAATCCGTTCGGCACGGGGGCCTTCCCCAAGGTCGTGGTCACGCCGCTGCCCATCATGCACCACGACGGTCCCGAAACCGAGGCGCTGGTGCGGGCCACGCAGGAAATCCTCGCGGAATACGCCCACGTCAACAAGAAAGTCTCCCCGGAAATCCTCTCCGCCGTCTCGGCCCTGCGCGATCCCGGACAGCTCGCCGACACCATCCTGCCTCTGCTCAAAACCGAATATCCCAAGAAGCAGGAGGCGCTGGAACTGCTCGATCCCGCCCAGCGTCTGGAAAAGGTCTATGAATTCCTGAATACCGAAATGGAACTGGTTTCGATGGAACGGCGCATCAAGAGCCGGGTCAAGGACCAGATGGACAAAAACCAGCGGGAATACTATCTCTCCGAGCAGATCAAGGCCATCAACAAGGAAATGGGCCGCGACGACGACCCGCAGGCCGAAATCGCGGAGCTGGAACAGCAGCTCAAAGCCAAAAACATGCCCGACGAGGCGCGCGAAAAGGGCATGGCCGAACTCAAGAAGCTCCGCATGATGGCCCCGGCCTCCGCAGAATACGCCATCGTCCGCAACTACATCGACTGGATTCTCGAGCTGCCGTGGAACGACATGCGCGAAACCGGCATCGACATCCCCGAAGCCCGCGCCATCCTCGACGCCGATCACTTCGGCCTTGAGAAGCCCAAACAGCGCATCCTCGAATTCCTCGCCGTCCAAAAGCTCACCAACGCGCTCAAGGGCCCCATCCTGTGCCTCGTCGGCCCTCCCGGCGTGGGCAAGACCTCGCTGGCCCGCTCCGTCGCCACGGCCACGGGCCGCGAATACGTGCGCCTGTCGCTCGGCGGCGTGCGCGACGAGGCCGAAATCCGCGGACACCGGCGCACCTATGTGGGCGCCATGCCCGGCAAGATCATCATGGCCCTCAAGCGCGCCAAATCCAGCAACCCGCTGTTCTGCCTCGACGAAATCGACAAGATGAGTTCCGACTACCGGGGCGATCCCGCGTCGGCCCTGCTCGAAGTCCTCGACCCCGAGCAGAACAAGACCTTCAACGACCACTATCTCGACATCGATTACGATCTGTCGAAAGTCTTCTTCATCACCACGGCGAACTCGCTGCACGGCATCCCCGCCCCGTTGCAGGACCGCATGGAAATCATTGAGCTTTCCAGCTATCTCGAAGTAGAGAAGAAGCACATCGCCCGGGATTTTCTCCTCCCGCGCCAGATCAGGGAGCACGGCCTCAGGCCCGAGAACATCGATCTGCCCGACGAAACGCTGACCGAGGTCATCCGTTCCTACACCCGCGAGGCGGGCGTACGCGGCCTTGAACGTGAAATCGGCGCGCTGTGCCGCAAAATCGCGATCCGGCTGGTGGAGGAAAACAACCTCGACCAGTGCGTGCGCATCGAGCCCGACGAGCTGGAAACCTATCTCGGCGTGAAGAAGTACCGCATGGACGAGAACGAGAAGACGCCCAAGGTCGGCGTCGTCAACGGGCTCGCCTACACCGGCGTGGGCGGCGTGCTGCTCAACGTGGAGACGGTGATCATGCCCGGCAAGGGCAGCGTGAGCACCACCGGCAAGATCGGCGAAGTCATGAGCGAATCCGCGAAGGCCGCGCTCTCCTACGTGCGCTCGCGGGCCACGGCGCTCGGCCTCAAGCCGGACTTCCACAGCGACATCGACATCCACACCCACTTCCCGGAAGGCGCGACGCCCAAGGACGGCCCTTCGGCGGGCATCGCCATCACCACGAGCCTCGTCTCGGCCTTGCTGGGCATTCCGGTGCGTCACGACGTGGCGATGACCGGCGAAGTCACCCTGCGCGGGCGGGTGCTGCCCATCGGCGGCCTGCGCGAGAAGCTCCTCGCCGCCAGCCGCGCGGAGATGTCCACGGTGATCATTCCGCGCGACAACGCCAAGGATCTCAAGGAAGTGCCGCAGGAAGTCCTCGACACGCTGCACATCGAGCTGGTGGACCATGTGGACGAAGTGCTGCCCCTCGCTCTCGACGCGCCCAAGGACGCCATCTGGGACGAGAGCGACGCACCCTCCCTCATCGAGTCCCTCCGCCGCCACCACGAGCCCGCGGTGACGACGGCGCAGTAAGGCAAAGATTGGAGAGGGGAGGCAAAACCTTTCTGGATAAGGTTTTTCCCTCCCCTCTCCAAACCTCACCCCTCCTTTTCCCAAGACGTTCGTATGGGTCGATGGAGAACGGGGGCGGCGTCGGCGGCGTTCCTTTCTGGCGTGCGTCTCCCGGTGTCGCGTCAAAAGAAAAGGAAAGATGAAAAGGAGTCTGCTTCAAGCCGGCAAGAGTGCATGACCGGGGTAGTAAAAACGTATTTTTGATGTTGGACGATTGATTCGGGATGCGAAGGGACTCCCTCCGAGTCTCCCCTCCCCGCCAGTCGAAATTTTTGCGGGAGGAGAGGTGCGAGCCGCACTGGCGGGTTCGGGGGAGCGACTTTTTGCAAAAAGCTCCCTTCCCCGAACCTTTTCCCATTTTTCAGGCCGCAGGGACGACCCTGCGGAGGCGTACGAACCGGGGACGGCCTCGACAACCGCACGACGAGGTGACGTATGCACTGGTTTTTGCTTGTTTTGGCCGGGCTGTTCGAGGTGGGCTGGGCGATCGGCCTGAAGAGTTCCCACGGCTTCACGCGGTTGTGGCCTTCGGTGGCGACGCTGGTTCTGATGAGCCTGAGCTTTTTCCTGCTGGCGTCGGCCTTGAAGCACCTCCCCATCGGCACGGCCTACGCGGTCTGGACGGGCATCGGGGCCGTGGGCACGGCGCTGCTCGGCATCATCCTTTTCGGGGAATCGGCCTCTCCGGCGCGCCTCGCGTGCATCGGGCTGATCCTCGCCGGCATCGCCGGGCTGAAACTGCTTTCCGACGCGTAACGGCATGTGGAACGATCACAAGGTAGCGGTATGGCACGCATTCTGATCATCGACGACGAGGAGCCCATCCGGTTTTCCCTTCGGGGCATTCTGGAGGACGAGGGCTATGAGGTGCTCGAAGCGGCTACGGCCGAGGAAGGGCTGGAAGTCGCGGATACGGAAAGCCCAGATTTGGTGTTCCTCGACATCTGGCTCCCCGGCATGGACGGCCTGACCGCCCAGACGCAGCTCAAGGCGAACCACCCCGACCTCCCGGTCGTGATGATCTCCGGGCACGGCACCATCGAAACCGCCGTGAGCGCCATCCAGCAGGGAGCCTACGACTTCATCGAAAAGCCGCTTTCGCTGGAAAAGGTGGTCATCGTCGCCGCCCGCGCCCTTGAGACGGGAACCCTGCGCCGCGAAAATCAGGTGCTGCGCACCGCCCTTCCCGAACACGACGAACTCCTCGGACAGTCCCCGGTCATGCTCAAATTCCGGGAACTGCTGGCCCGCGTCGCGCCCACGGACGTATGGGTTCTGCTCACCGGCGAAAACGGCACCGGCAAAGAGCTCGCCGCCCGCGCCCTGCATGCCGGGAGCAAGCGGGCCCACGCCCCGATGATCGCCGTGAACTGCGCCGCCATTCCCGAGGAACTCATCGAAAGCGAACTGTTCGGCCACGAAAAGGGCGCGTTCACCAGCGCGGATCAGGCCCGGCCCGGACGCTTCGAAATGGCGAACAACGGCACCCTGTTCCTCGACGAAATCGGAGACATGAGCCTGAAAACGCAGGCCAAAATTCTGCGTATCCTTCAGGAGCAGTCCTTCGAGCGCGTAGGCGGCATCCGGACCATCAAGGTGGACGTGCGCGTCATCGCCGCGACGAACAAAAATCTGGAGGAAGCCATCGCCGCCGGAACGTTCCGCGAAGACCTCTATTACCGGCTTCGGGTCGTGCCGCTGCACCTCCCGCCCCTGCGCGAGCGCGGCGGCGACATCGAGTTGCTGCTGTCGGCGTTTACGCAACAGCTGTGCCGCGTGCACGCCTGCAAGCCGCCGGTCTACGTGCCGGAAACGCTCGACCGACTGAACCGCTATCCGTGGCCAGGCAACGTGCGCGAACTGCGCAATTTCGCGGAACGCATGGTGATCCTCTACGGCGGCAGGAACGTGCTTCCGGTGGATCTTCCGCCGGAAATGGCCCTGTCCGCCCCAACGGAGCAGCCCCTCGGAAAAGCGGCGTCCGCCGTCTGCGAACCTTCCTTCCTGCCGGAATCGACGGTCCTCGATCCCGATCTCGACTTCAAGAAGGCCCGCGCCGTGTTCGAGGCCCGCTATCTGGAGGCCAAACTCCACGAGTGCGGGGGCAACATCACGCGCCTCGCCGAAACCATCGGCCTTGAGCGCAGCTACCTGCACCGCAAACTGAAAGGCTACGGGATTTCTTCGGAGTAGCGGCATCGCACTCGTGCGATGCGGGCGGAATACGCCGTCTCCGTTTTCGAGAATAAACAGTCCGGGAACATCCCGGAAAACAAGTGGAATGGGCGCGATCCGCGCCGCAGCGCCGGGAAGGGAATCCCCCTCTCCATGAAGGTATTCTTCCCCGGCGCCTTGTTCCCAAAGGAGTGCTCAACATGGAATTGCGTTTTCAGGCCGGAGGGCCGGAGAACTGGTCGGCGGGCGCGGTCATCGTGTTTCTGTCCGAAGGCGAAAAACTGGAAAAGGCCTGCCCCGAACTGCTGGAGGCCGCGCCGTGGCTGACCATCGCGCCCGGCATGCGGGATTTTCGTGGCAAGAAGGGCGAAATGGGCCTCATTTACGGCCCGCCCGCGCACCCGCTTTCGCGCGCCGTGGTCGTCGGCCTCGGCAAACTGGAAACGCTGACCTTCCCGGAAACGCTTGAGGAACTCCGCAAGGCCGCCGGAGCCGCCGCCGTTCGCTGCCGCGAGCTCGGCGTGGACACGCTGGCCGTGCCCGTCTCCTCGCTGGCCCGCTTCAACGCCGACGTGGAACGCACCATCGAAGAAGTCGTCTGCGCCGCCATGCTCGGCCTGTGGCGCAACAAGGCCTTCAAGTCCAAGGAACCCGAGGACGCCGATCCGCGCTGGCTGGCACTGCTGTTCTGCGACGCCAGCGTACCGGACTTCCCCCGCCTCGCCGCCCGTCGCGGCGAAAGCCACGCCCAGGCCGTCATCCTCGCCCGCAATCTCGCCAACACCCCCGCCAACAGTCTGACGCCCGAGGACATGGCCGAGGAAGCCCGCAAGCTGGCCCGCCGCCACGACATGAACTGCGAAGTGCTCGAACGCGAGGACATCATTTCTCTCGGCATGGGCGCGTTCGCCGCCGTCGCCGCCGGTTCCGTCAACGATCCGCGCCTGATCATCCTCGAACACGCGCCCGCCGGACACGCCGACGAGGCTCCGCTCGTCGTGGTGGGCAAGGGCATCACCTTCGACAGCGGCGGCATCTGCATCAAGCCCGCCGCCGGAATGTGGGAAATGAAGGGCGACATGGGCGGCGCGGCCGCCGTCATGGGCCTCTTCGAAGCCCTCGGGCAGCTTGAAACGCCCCGCCGCGTCATCGGCCTCATGGCCTGCGCCGAAAACATGCCCGACGCCCGCGCCACGCGCCCCGGCGACGTGGTGAAGACGCTCAGCGGCAAGACCGTGGAAATCGTCAATACCGACGCCGAAGGCCGCCTCGTGCTCTGCGACGCCCTGACCTACGCCCAGCAGCGTTGGAACCCGTCCCTGCTCGTGGACGTGGCGACCCTCACCGGCGCGTGCGTCGTGGCTCTCGGGGACGACGTGGCGGGCCTGTTCTGTCAGGACGCCACCCTCGCCCAGCGCATCAAGGATCTCGGCGACGTCGTGGGCGAACCCTACTGGCCCCTGCCCCTCTGGGACCGCTATTTCGATCTGCTCAAGAGCGAAACCGCCGACTTCGCCAACGCGGGAACCCGTTCGGGCGGAGCCTCCAGCGCGGCCGTGTTCCTCAAGCAGTTCGTCACCTTCGACGGCGGCTGGGCGCACCTCGACATCGCCGGTCCCGGCTTCGTCACCCGCGCCGTTCCCAATTGCCCCGCGGGCGGCACCGGCTTCGCCGTCCGCACGCTGATCGAACTGGCGGGGAACTGCTAGCGTAAGGATTTGGGGAAGGGAGCAGCTTTTCTAAAACCCCCTCCCTTCCCCAAACCCGCCGCGCGGCTCAGCCCATCCCCCTCATCTTCCAACGGCTTTGATTTTTATCGAATCCATCTCCCCAGCGTTCCCGGCGCTGTTTTGAATGGAGTACCCAATGGGAAGACAAGACAGGTTCCGCAGCGACAGGACGTTCATCGAGAGCGTGCTGAACGACGCCGAAGACATGGTTCTGGCGATGAACAACAACGGCAACGCGCCGTATGCGATCCCCGTAAACCATGTGCTCGTGGGCGACTCGCTGTACATCCACACGGCGTTGACGGGACGCAAGCTGGACCTGCTGCGCCAGAACCCGCGCGTCGGGTTCACGGCCTACGTGGACGTCCGCATTCTCCGTGAAAAGGCGACGACCGCCTTCCGCAGCGTCTACGGCACGGGAACGGCGGTCATCGTCGAAGACCCGGAGGAAAAGCGCGCCGCGCTGGACGCCGTCACCGTGCGCTTCAAGTCGCTGTGCCCGCGTCCCGCGCCGGATTCGATGCTCCGCCGGGTCGCCGTCATCCGCATCGACATCGATTCGCTCATGGGCAAATACGCGCCCGGCGAGAAGGAAGATCTCAAGGCATGAACACCGTCCCGACGTTCCGGCTCGAAACGGACAGGCTCGTCATCCGTTCGTGGGACGAGGCGGATCGCGCCGCCTTTCGCCGTATGAACGCCGATCCCCGCGTTATGACCTTTTTCCCGTCCCCGCTCTCCGAAGCCCTGAGCGACGCCCTTCTGGCCCGGATTCAGGCGCATCGGGCGGAGCACGGCTTTACATTCTGGACCGTGGAGCACAAGGCCACAAGCGAATTCGCCGGGTTCACCGGCCTTGGCCGGGTGACCTTCGACGCGCCGTTCGCGCCGTGCGTGGAAATCGGCTGGCGTTTTCTCCCCGAATACTGGGGAAAAGGCTACGCCTTCGAGGCCGCCCGCCGCGTGCTGGATTATGCCTTCAACGTCCTGAAACTCCCCGAAGTCGTAGCCTTCACGACCGTGACCAACCTCCCCTCGCAGCGTCTCATGCGGCGTCTTGGCATGCTCCGCAACCCCGTCGAGGACTTCGACCACCCCGCGCTGCCGCCCGATCACCCGCTCCACCGGCATGTGCTGTACAGGATGCCCAGAGATTTTTGGGAATAAAAAGATTGGGGAAGGGGAGGAGAAACTTTTCTGAAGAAAAGCTTTCTCCTCCCCTTCCCCAAACCCCATCCCCTCCTCTTCCAAAGACTTTCATGTTTATCAAATCCCTCTTCCCGAGTTTCCCGGAACAGGCGGCAGAGGGCGTTCAAGCCTATTCTCAAGAAACCATTAAACAATGAATAAAACTTCATGAAGCGGGGCACTCCGTCCGTCTCTTGAAACGCATCCGGAAAAACAAGAGGCCGTCCGAACAAAATCCGTTCGGACGGCCTCTTCGCCGATCCCCGCGCCTTCTCCCACAGGAAAAACCGGCGACAGGGATTCAATAAACGCAAAAGTCTCAGGAGATGGAGGGGGTGGGGTTTGGGGAGGGGGAGGAAGA
>CAUHBW010000166.1 GCA_959604115.1 uncultured Bilophila sp.
GTCCTGTCCGTACACGGCGCAAAATTCCGTCCCGTAGGCGCTGGTGGCGATGACCTTTTCCGGGGCCGTCTCCACATAATAGCTGTGCACGAAATAGAAGGCCGCGCTCTCGGGGATGTCCTTCAGGATCGGGCTCTCCTGCTTGCGGGAAAGGGTGTTCCAGCCCATGTGGGGAATGCGGATGGGCGCGCCCTCCTCTTCCAGCCGTTCGTCGAAGCGCACGCAGCGGCCTTCCACGAGGCCGAGAGTCCGCGTGTCGTTCTCCTCGCTGCGCTCCACCATGATCTGGCAGCCCAGACAGATGCCGAGCAGGGGACGGCCCGAGGAAACGACGTTCCGCAGCACCGCGTCGAGGCCGGAATCCTGAAGATGGCGCATGGCCTGTCCGGCCGCGCCCACGCCGGGGAAAATCACGCCGGCGGCCCCGTCCACGACGGCGGGGTCGGCGGTGATGGCGCAGGGAATGCCCAGATGATCGAGCGCGCGGCGCACGCTGGTCTGGTTCCCCGCCTTGTAGTCGAGTATCGCAAGCATAGTTCTTCCCGGTAAGCCGTTGTCCGGCGCGTCCGCGCGAAGAAAGCCTCCGCGGGCGGCGACGGGTGAAATCCCTCAGAAAAGGGCCGAAAAGACAATACGATCCGGGTCCGCCGCAGGTCAAGGGCCGCCCCGCCCCCAAAAAACGGAAAAGACGCCCGAGTCCCGCCTCCGGGAACGCGCCGGGCCAGTCGGGAAGGCCGGGGTTGACAGAATCCCTTCTCTGGGCGAAAAAGAGGAGAATACCATACTCTATCACGAGGTAAACCAAGGCCCTCCCTCTCCTGTTGCGTACGGAGACTCGTCGCCTCCCGAGGGCCGCAGCGCCAAGGATACGCATGCTAAAACGAGCCATAACCCTGCTGCTTTTGGCTCTTCCCTTCTATCTGGCCGCCGTCCCGCAGGCGGAAGGCCGATCTCCGGGCCCCATGTTCGAGGTCTACACCGGGGGAGCCACCTTCTACAGCGACTCGTTCCACGGCAAGAAAACAGCCAACGGGGAACGCTACGACAAACACGAGTTCACGGCGGCGCACCGCACTCTTCCTCTGGGAACAGTGGTCCGCGTGACCAACCTTTCCAACGGGCGCAACCTGCTCGTCCGCATCAACGACCGGGGACCGGGCAAGAAGAAGCTCATCCTCGACGTCTCCCGGGCCGCCGCCAGCAAGCTGAACATGATTCGGCGCGGCGTCATCTCCGTGCAGGTGGAAGTCGTCTCTGACAGACGCGGCGTTCCGATCCGTAAGGGCAGCGCGTTTTACCTGCGGGTGGCCGACGCCAGAACGCTCAAGGACGCCCGGAACAAACTCCACGCGCTCACGTCCGACCGCTCCTCCAAGCATACCAGACATTCTTCCCGCTACCGGGCCAGCGAACTCAAGCTCCTCTCGGAAACCCTCCCCAACGGCCGCAAGCATTACTTCGTCGGCCAGGGGCCCTTCACCCGCTATCGGGACGCCGTCAACGCCCTGCGCAAGGTCCGCGACAGGCACTCCGAGGCAAGCCTCGCCTGCCTCCCCAAGATGGTCGCCGAAAACACCTTCTGAACCGCCGTTCCGTCTCTCCTTTCCGGAGCGTCTTTTCGTGCGTCCGGCGTCAGCCTTCCGTCCGGCGTCAGCCTTCCGCCCGGCGGCGCGCCGCACTTTTTGGGACAATCTTCCCGCTTTTCCGGGCCGCCCCACGCGCCTTTCCGCGGGCGCCGAGGCCAGCAATGAGGCAACACTGCGAAATCACAGCCGAACGTCTTCGCGGAGCCCTAAGATTGTTCAAAAAATCACTATATCTTTTTTGTTCTTCTTTGCACAGGATTTCGTCGCTCTCTCTACTTCACTCTTTTTATTATCTTTTCATGGGAAAAACAGGAAAGGGACAACCGTTTTCAACTCCCCGGAACCCCCTTTTTGAGTGGTGCGGAAATTCACTCCATACCCTATCGTGGCAGAATCACGCGCCATTTGCGCGAACTTCCGGCCCCGAGCGGTCAAATGTGCACAAAATCCTTTGATGACACCGTATTTCCGGGCCCTTCCTTGACACGATCAAGAACGGCATGGTATTTTTCACAAGAAGTAAGATAACTGAGATCAGGCTTGGGCGTTTGCGTCCGGCCGTCTTGGAATATCCCGCGGCTTTCAGCCGCACCACAATGCGGTTACCAACCAAACCAAGTGGAGGTAAGGCAATGGCAATCAAACATCCAACTCCCTTGTTGGATCAACTCGAAACTGGCCCCTGGCCCAGCTTCGTGTCCGACATCAAGCAGGAAGCTGAATACAGAGCGGCCAACCCCGACAACGTGGAATTCCAGATTCCCGCTGACGCTCCGGACGACCTGCTCGGCGTGCTCGAACTTTCCTACAAGGAAAAGGAAACGCACTGGAAGCACGGCGGCATCGTGGGCGTGTTCGGTTACGGCGGCGGCGTCATCGGCCGTTACTGCGACCAGCCCGACATGTTCCCCGGCGTGGCTCACTTCCACACCGTGCGCGTGGCCCAGCCTTCCGGCAAATTCTACTCCACCGAATTCCTGCGCGGCCTGTGCGACATCTGGGAACTGCGCGGTTCCGGCCTGACCAACATGCACGGCTCCACCGGTGACATCGTGCTCATCGGTACGCAGACCCCGCAGCTGGAAGAAATCTTCCACGACCTGACCCACAAGATGGACGTCGACCTCGGCGGTTCCGGTTCGAACCTCCGTACCCCCGCCGCCTGCATGGGCCAGAGCCGCTGCGAATACGCCTGCTACAACACGCAGGACGCCTGCTACCAGCTCACCATGGACTACCAGGACGAGCTGCACCGCCCGGCCTTCCCCTACAAGTTCAAGTTCAAATTCGACGGTTGCCCGAACGGCTGCGTGGCCGCCATGGCCCGTTCCGACTTCGCCGTCGTGGGCACCTGGAAGGACGACATCAAGATCGATCAGGAAGCCGTGAAGGCCTACGTTGCCGGCGAATTCGCCCCCAACGCCGGCGCTCATTCCGGTCGTGACTGGGGCAAGTTCGACATCGAAGCCGAAGTCATCAACCTGTGCCCCTCCAAGTGCATGAAGTGGGACGGAAGCCGCCTCTTCATCAACAACGCCGAGTGCGTGCGCTGCATGCACTGTATCAACACCATGCCTCGCGCCCTGCACATCGGCGACGAACGCGGCGCCTCCATCCTTTGCGGCGCCAAGGCCCCGGTCGTTGACGGCGCTCAGATGGGCTCCCTGCTCGTTCCCTTCATCCCCGTTGAAGCTCCCTACACCGAACTCAAAGACCTCATCGAAAAGATTTGGGACTGGTGGATGGAAGAAGGCAAGAACCGCGAACGTCTCGGCGAAACCATGAAGCGTCTGTCCTTCCAGAAGCTGCTTGAAGTGACCGAAATCCCCGCTCTTGCTCAGCACGTCAAGGAACCGCGTTCCAACCCGTACATCTTCTTCAAGGAAGAGGAAGTGCCCGGCGGCTGGACCCGTGACCTGGCGGCTTACCGCTCCAGACATCAACGCTAAAGAGAAGGGAGAATTACCATGGCGTTCATTTCTTCCGGCTACAATCCTGAAAAGCCGATGGAAGGCCGTATCTCCGATATTGGCCCTCGCAAATACGATTCGTTCTTCCCTGAAGTCATCAAGAAGAACTTTGGCAAATGGCTGTACCACGAAATTCTGGAACCCGGCGTGCTCGTCCACGTCGCCGAATCCGGCGATAAGGTGTACACCGTGCGCTGCGGCGGCACCCGTACGATGTCCGTTACCAACATCCGCGAAATCTGCGACATCGCCGACAAGTACTGCGGCGGCCACGTTCGTTGGACGACCCGTAACAACGTCGAATTCATGGTGACCGACGAAGCCACCCTGAAGGCCCTCAAGGAAGACCTGTCTTCCCGCAAGTTCGCCGCGGGTTCCTACAAGTTCCCCATCGGCGGCACCGGCGCCGGCGTCTCCAACATCGTGCACACCCAGGGCTGGGTGCACTGCCACACCCCCGCCACCGACGCCTCCGGCCCGGTGAAGGCCGTGATGGACACCATGTTCGACGATTTCAAGAACATGCGTCTGCCCGCCCCCGTGCGCATCTCCCTGGCCTGCTGCATCAACATGTGCGGCGCCGTGCACTGCTCCGACATCGGCATCGTGGGTATCCACCGCAAACCTCCGATGATCGACGACCAGTGGGTTGACCAGCTCTGCGAAATTCCGCTGGCTGTCGCCGCCTGCCCCACCGCCGCCGTGCGTCCGGTCAAGACCGAACACGACGGCAAGAAGGTGAACTCCGTGGCCATCAAGCAGGACCGCTGCATGTACTGCGGCAACTGCTACACCATGTGCCCCGCCCTACCCATCTCCGACGGCGAAGGCGACGGCGTGGCCCTGATGGTTGGTGGTAAGGTTTCCAACCGTATCTCCATGCCCAAGTTCTCCAAGGTGGTCGTGGCCTACATCCCCAACGAACCGCCCCGCTGGAACACCCTCACCAGCACGATCAAGCACATCGTGGAAGTGTACTCCGAAAACGCCAACAAGTACGAACGACTGGGTGACTGGGCCGAACGCATCGGCTGGGAATCCTTCTTCGAACTGACCGGCCTTGAGTTCACCCACCACCTGATCGACGACTTCCGTGATCCGGCGTACTACACCTGGCGCCAGAGCACCCAGTTCAAGTTCTCCGAAGTGGCTCTCGCCATCCACGAAGGCGCCGAAGCTCACGCTTCCGCCGCCGCGGCCGAAGTCACCGCCGAGGACAAGGACGTTGTCGTCAACTTCCTCAAGGACAAGATGGCCCGTCCCGGCGCCAAGTCCAAGTACTACTTCAAGGACTTCCTGGAACTCTTCCCCGCCAAGAGCACCCGCGACGTCAAGAACGTCCTGTCCGTGCTCGTGTCCGAAGAAGCCCTGGAATACTGGTCTTCCGGTTCCACGACCATGTACGGCCTCAAGGGCGCCGGCAAGCAGGCCGGTACCGAAGGCGAAAACTAGTCCACACGGCAGCGGGGGGCTTTCCCCCGCCGCCTTTCCGCTCCCCGCGCTCCGGCGCGGGGACGGATTTCAGGGGAGGGAAGCGATTCCCTCCCCTCTTTCTTTTCCGGGGAAAACATGGCGCAGACCATTCGACTCAGACATACGCAGTCCGGCGTCGCCACGACCGGCTTTTACGGCTTCAGTTGGACGACCCTCTTTTTCAGCGGCTTTCCCGCAATTTTCCGGGGCGATCTTCTCACCGGGGTACTCGTGCTGCTCCTCAGCGCCTCCTCCTTCTGGATCGTCGCGATCATTTGGGCTTTTCTCTATAACCGCGTCTACACCACGCGCCTGCTGGAACGCGGCTACGTCTTCGACGACGCGCCGGACAAGGTCGCGGAGGCCAAACGCGTGCTGCAGGTACACGAATAGCGGACGCGCCCCGCACGGCTCGTCCGCCCGGAGGACGGCTCCGGCCCTCCGCACCCATTCAGCCCAGTCCGGGCGGGGGCGAGCGGCGCACACTTTTCGTCCCCGTCTCCCGTCGGGAACCCCTCTTCCCGATCCCCCGCATCCCGGCGAGACGCGTACTCGGCATGCAGGAAGAAACGCATGGATCGAAACAACACCATCCGGCTCCGCAATCTCCGCATTGGGAAAGCGACACCGGGACGCCACGGGCTCGGTGGGGAAACGTTCCCGGCGAATCCAGCCCGGCTCCGGCGCGCTCCGGTTTTCTCCAACATTCGCGGCATCCGATTGCCCGGCACACCCATCGCCTTCGCGCTTCTCGTTCCCGTCCCGTCCGCAAAACGAGCCGCTCTCCCGGCTCTTCTCCGGGGTACGAGCCTGCCGGACCGCATGAAACCCAACGACATGGGCTTCCTGTCGTTCCCGATGAAACGCACAGCCATCCCGTTTTCCTCCGACGCCGCCCATGCACGCCTTTACGCGGGCCGCAAAGAGCGTTCCCGCGTCAAGGAGACTTCCAATGTCCGATAACTACGTTCTGCTGCGGCATTCCTACACGGGCAAAGAAGTGAAGGGATACTACGGGTTCAGCGGGGAAACGCTCCGGTCCTTCGGCTTCGTCTGGCCCAAGCGGGGCGATACGCCCCTGATCGATTTCGTGCTGCTCTCCTCCGTGCTGCTGCCGTTCCCGGATATGCGGGAACTCCTTCTCGCCCCCGCTCCCTTTTTCAACGGAACCGTCCCGCTTCTCGCGTGCCTCCTTCCGGCGCTGGGACTTCTGTACATATGCGGCACGCTGCTCGTCGCCGCGCACGCCAACCGTCTCCACACCACGGAACGGCTTAAACAAGGCTACGCTCTGCCCTCAGTCGCCATCAACCTTGAAGAGGGGCGGGCCGCCCTCAAGCTCCCGCCCTCCCGGACCACCACATGATCGCACAGACTTTCACGGCCCCCCGTCTCGTCGTCTCCGGCCTCTCCGGAGGCGGCGGCAAAACGCTCGTTTCGCTCGGCCTCGCCCGCGTCCTGACGCTTCGCGGCCTGCGCGTGAAGCCCTGCAAGAAGGGGCCGGACTACATCGACGCCGCATGGCTCAGTCTCGCCTCGGGACGCACGCCGACCAACCTCGATCCCTATTTCCTGTCCGACGACCGGCTGCGGGCCCTGTTCCGCGCCTCGTTCAACGACGCCGACCTCGCGATCATCGAAGGGAACCGGGGCCTGTACGACGGGCGCGACCTTGAGGGAAGCTGCTCCACGGCGACCCTTGCGCGCGCCCTCGACGCGCCCGTGCTGCTGACGCTCACCGTGACCAAAATGACCCGCACCGCCGCCGCGGTCGTCGCCGGTCTGGCGAACTTCGAGCCCGTCAGACTCGCGGGCGTCATCCTCAACCGGGTGGGCTCCTCGCGCCATGCGGACCTTATCCGCCGGAGCATCGAAACCTACACGGGCATTCCCGTGCTCGGGGAAATCCCGCGCCTTGCGGAAAACCCCATCCCCGAACGGCACATGGGACTCGTCTCCATACATGACGAATCCCCGGACGCACCGGGCCGGGCCGAGCTTCTCACGGCCCTCGACGGCCTCGCCGCGCTCGTGGACAGCCACCTCGACATCGAAGCCGTCCTGCGCATCGCCCGGTCCGCGCCTGAGCTGACGGATGCGGACACGTTCTGGGAAGAGCCGCTGGAACAGTCTTCCAAAGCGGCGCGTTCTCCCCGCCCCCTTCTTCCCGAAACGTTCCCGAACAGAGGCGCCGCGCAAGGCGCACAGCCCGTTTCCGCCGCATCGGGCGCAGAAGCGGAACGCCACGCCGTTTCCGTCGAGCAGCCCGTGACCATCGGGTATGTGCGGGACGCGGCGTTGTGGTTCTACTATGAGGAAAATTTCGAGGCGTTGCGCCGGGCCGGAGCGCGGCTTGTGGAGCTGAGCGTGCTCTCGCCGGAGCCGTGGCCCGCTATCGGAGAACTCGACGGCCTGTATCTCGGCGGCGGTTTTCCCGAAATGGTGCCCGAACGGCTCTCCGGTTCGCCGCATCTGGAGGAAATCCGGGACTATTCGATGCGGAACATGCCCATTTACGCGGAGTGCGGCGGATTCATGATTTTGTGCGAGACGTTGCGCATCAACGGGAAGGACTATCCGATGGCGGGGCTGTTCCCGGCTCGGGCGGAATTCCGTCCGCAGCCGCAGGGGCTCGGCTATGTGGAGGCCACTGTGGAGGCGGAAAACCCGTTCCATCCGGTCGGGGCCGTTCTGCGGGGGCACGAGTTCCACTATTCGCGCTGCGTCGCGCTCGGGGATCTTTCTCCGACGCTGCGGCTGTCGCCCGGCGTGGGCATGTCCGGTCCGGGGCATCGCGCCAAGGGGCTCGCGGCGGAAGGGCCGGACAATCTCAGGAGCCGCGACGGGTTGCTGGTCCGCAATACCTTCGCCGCCTACACCCATCTGTTCGCCCCCGCCGTTCCGCACTGGGCAAGACGTTTCGTCGCCGCTTGCCGGGGTACGAAGAAGTAAAAGATTGGGGAGGGGGAAGGGCCCCTTTTGGAAAAGGGGCCCTTCCCCCTCCCCAAACCCCA
>CAUHBW010000167.1 GCA_959604115.1 uncultured Bilophila sp.
CTCCAATCTTCACAATCCTAATCTTAATACCGATACAGATCCGACTTGAAGGGGCCGTCGACGGGCACGCCGATGTAGGCGGCCTGCTGCTCGGTGAGCTTGCTGAGCTTCACGCCGAGGCGGGCGAGGTGCAGGCGGGCGACTTCCTCGTCGAGCTTCTTGGGCAGGGTGTAGACCTGCACTTCGTGATCGCTGGCGGCGAGGTCCATCTGGGCCAGCACCTGATTGGTGAAGCTGTTGGACATCACGAAGCTGGCGTGGCCGGTGGCGCAGCCGAGGTTCACCAGACGGCCTTCGGCGAGCACGATGAGGGAACGTCCGTTGGGCAGCACCCACTTGTCCACCTGCGGCTTGATCTGGATGCGCGTGTTCGCCGGGTTGTCCTCAAGCCACGTCATGTCGATTTCGTTGTCGAAATGACCGATGTTGCAGACGATCGCCTCGTCCTTCATGGCGTTCATGTGCTCGCCGGTGATCACGTGGTAGTTGCCGGTGCAGGTGACGAAAATATCGCCTTCCTTCACGGCGTCCTCCATCGTGGTCACTTCAAAGCCTTCCATCGCGGCCTGAAGCGCGCAGATGGGGTCGATTTCGGTCACGAGCACGCGAGCGCCGAAACCGCGCATGGAATGGGCGCAGCCCTTGCCCACGTCGCCGTAGCCCGCGATGACCACGACCTTGCCCGCGATCATGATGTCGGTGGCGCGCTTGATGCCGTCGGCGAGGGATTCGCGGCAGCCGTACAGGTTGTCGAACTTGGACTTCGTCACCGAGTCGTTCACGTTGATCGCCGGGAACAGCAGCTTGCCCTGCTCCGCAAGCTGATAGAGACGATGCACGCCGGTGGTCGTTTCTTCGGACACGCCGCGCACCTTGGCCGCCACCTTGGTCCAGTGGCCGGGGTTGGTCTTGTGGCCGAGGGCGATGCGATCCATGAGGATACGGGCTTCCTTGGAATCGCAGGGCTTGTCGAGGATGGAGGGATCGCGATCCGCGTCCACGCCGAGGTGGATCATCAGGGTGGCGTCGCCGCCGTCGTCCACGATGAGGTCGGGGCCGGAACCGTCGGGCCACGTCAGGGCCATTTCCGTGCACCACCAGTAGTCCTCAAGCGTTTCGCCCTTCCACGCGAAGACCTTGGCATAGCCGAGTTCCGCGATGGCCGCGGCGGCGTGATCCTGTGTGGAGAAGATGTTGCAGGACGCCCAGCGGATGTCCGCGCCGAGCGCGTGCAGGGTCTGGATGAGCATGGCGGTCTGGATGGTCATGTGCAGCGAGCCCATGATCTTGAAGCCCTTGAGGGGCTTCGCGTCGCCGTAACGGCGGATGAGTTCCATCAGGCCGGGCATTTCGCGCTCGGAAAGCTGCATTTCCTTCTTGCCGAAATCGGCGAGAGAGATGTCCGCCACCTTGTAGGGCAGCGACAGATCGAGAGGTTTCGCGTCGGACATGTTCGTCTCCATAAAAGTTTGTATGTTACAGGCGCCGAGCCAGCGTGAGGTTGAGCGCCAGCTCCTGTTCCACGGGACGGCGGGTGCAGGAAACGACCTCGAAACCGGCGGAATGCAGCAGTTTCGTCATGGTCGCCTCGTCGAACCCGAGCCACAGATCACCGTAGTCCAGGCGCATCCGTTCCTGATTGTGCCGGTCGAAATCCGCCGCCATGAGCAGCCCGCCGGGCCGCAGCACGCGCCGGATTTCGGCAAGGGCGTTCTCCGGATTGGAGAGATGGTGCAGCACCATGTTGATGCTGGCGAAATCCGCTTCGCAGTCGCGCAGGGGCAGATGGCTGAGTTCCCCGATGCGCAGCGAAACGTTCTCCGGTTCCCCTTCCACGCCCGCGAGACGCCGCCGGGACAGCTCCAGCATGCGCGGAGAGCCGTCCACCCCGATGATCTGCCGGGCGCGCCCGCGCATCCGCTCCAGCACCAGCCCGGTGCCGCAGCCCAGATCCACCGCCACTTCGCAGCCTTCGGGCATCCGTGCGCACACGGCCCCGGCGAGATCGAACCCGCCGAGCACTTCACGGCTCAACGTGTCCCAATGTTCGGCGATGGTATTGAAGAACTGGCGCGTCTTGAGCGCGCGATCCTCAATGATCCTCGCGGCCATGTCCACGTCCGCGTGCATTTCCGAATCGTCGTCCAGAAAGGGCATGGCGGCCTTCAAAAACGCCGCGCCCTCTCCCTCCCGCACGGAGGAATAGAACACCCACAACCCGTCCCGGCGGGAATTCAGCAGCCCCGCTTCGGTCAGAATTTTGAGATGGCGCGAAACCCGCGACTGGCCCATTTCGAGGATGCTCACCAGCTCGTTGACAGAAAGTTCATATCGGTCAAGAACATAGGCGAGACGAAGACGCGTTTCGTCGGACAGGGCCTTGAAGTAGCGGATGGCGTTGGACATGCGGATTCAAAGGGTTACAGATGTATCAAGATGAACGGATAGCATTATATAAGGAAATCTTCATATAGTCAAGGAATGAGAGGAAAAAGAAGGGAAGCCGAGGCCGGAAAACGCTCCGAAGCGCGGCTCGGCTACGATGTTCCCGCACGCACGCCTATTCCGCGTCCCCCCCCAATATTGGGTCGGTAACCGTCCTCCGTTTCGGCGAAAGAGTTCGTCGCCGAGGGGCCGCGAAGGGAGGGAGGCGCCCCGTTTCGGCGGAGAGGTATGGGAGGGCCTCTCTCATTTCGAGAACGGACGTTTCCTGCTATGGGTACGAAAAAACTCCGGCGCCCCGCCGAAGGAGGCCGCATGAAAAAGAAGTTTGCGTTCCTGCTCATGGGAAAGGATTTCGACATGAGCAAAGATATCGCCGTGTTCGAGACGGAAGGGATGATCAGCTACCTGTTTACGGTCACCAGTTTCGAGGCGGCCCTCAAACGGGCCGTGGCCTGCGCCGAGGACGGCTTCGGAGCCATCGAGCTGTGCGGCGCGTTCGGAAAGGAGTGGGCCGACAAAATCATCGCCGCGACGGGAAACCGGATCGCGGTGGGGTACGTCGTGCATAACCCGGAACAGGACGCCCTGTTCGAGCGTTTTTTCACCGGAGCCTGATCCACGCGACGAAGCCCGCCTTTCCGAAGAAAGACGGGCTTCGTTTTTTGAGAGCCTTTTTACCCGTTGGAAGGCGAGGCGCAGACCACCCGCCGCAACGCGGCGCGGAGGCTACCGGGGAGCACGGTCTTCGGCAGGTTGCCTTTGTAAGGATGAAACGATTCAAAGGCGGCCCGCTCAGTGGAATGCGTTACGCCTTCCACGCGCCCAGAATGTCGGCCTCGTTTTCGGCTTCGGGAATCTTGAGCTTGTCGTGCGCCCAGCGGGCGGAAATCTTCATCACCGACGCCAGCGCGGGAAGCGCCTGCGCGAAGGTGGCGATGTCCTCGGCCTCGCGGGTATCGAATCGGAACCACGGCAGCAGGCGCGGATCGCTGACGCCGCAGTTCAACGCCGCGAGCGGCGCGAGGAGCTGGCGCGACAGCGTGGACGCCACCTGCATGGCGTCGGAAACCATCAGATCGCGGCGCACCCGGTCATGGACGCGTCCGAGGGCGTTGGTGCTGCCGTTTCCCTCCGCCTGCGTGGTCAGCGTACCGCCGAGAATGGCCTTGCTCATGCCGAGTTCGCAGCGCGAAATCAGCGCGCCCGCCAAATCCTGCGACGCCGTCGCGGGCGTCTCGAACAGGATGTCCATGCCCTGCGGAATGATGCCCGCCGCGTCCTGCCCGAGCGTCCGCAGCGCGTTGAACAGGGCGCGCCGGTCCTCCTCGCGGCTGCCGGGCGGGTACTTGCCGAGCCGGAACGGCAGGCCGTGGACCTGCACGTAGCGGATGTTCGCCTCCAGCGCGAAACTGCGGATCAGGTACGCCCACGCCACCGTGCGGAACAGCCCGCAACGCGGCAGCCAGCCCGAACGCGAGCGGTGCGTATGGACGATCCAGCCGAAGGGCCACAGATCCTCGCCGTCGGGCGTGCCGTTCCTCAGGCGGAGCCGGTTCCTGTCCTCGCGCAAAACCTGAAACCAGCTTTGGGGACGGAAGTGGAAGGCAGCCGGAAGATGCAGGCCGTTCCGGTACTCCCATTCGATTTCGCAGGCGGAGAAGCCGTGTCCGATGCCGTCCGCCATGTCCATCAGCAAGTCCTCGAAGCCGCCGAGGGCGTCGATCTGTTCCCTGACCGCCGCCGCGATCGCCGTGGCCCGCGCGTCGTTGGCGCGGCCCGACAGAATTTCCCAATCCAGCGTGAGCAGCGCGCGTTTGCGCTTGCCCATTTCCGCGGCGAGGTGTTCGCAGCGGTCTTCCATATCCGCGAACAGCGTGTGCTGTTCGACGATGTCGCCCTGATCCGCAAGCTCAAGGATGTTCCGCAAACGCTTCGGCGTCAGTCCGTGCGTCAGGTTCATCTGCGCTTCGAGCGCCACCACGCGCGGGCCTTCGCCCTGCGTCTGCAACCGTCTTTTCTTCATAATGCCTCCGGCGGCAAGGGGCTACCGCCCCTTGACCCTGTCCGGGGGGCATGATGCCCCCCGGACCCCCTCGAAACGTCCCCGCACCGCCTCCTACGGAGCCGACACGGGGCCGCCAGAGGGCGTCAGGCCGTACCGCTTTGTTTTTCTTATCTGTTTTTCTTGTTGAAACAACGAACCGCCCTCTCCTCGCGTACCTCGGAAAAACTCCGAACAGGGATTCGATAACGTCAAAGGTCTTGGGAGGCGGAGGGGTGGGGTTTGGGGAGGGGAGGAGGAAGCCTTTCTTCAGAAAGCGTCCTCCTCCCCTCCCCGATTCTTATACCCCATACTCCTCCCACCCCCCGTCCAGCGGGATGCGCTCGTAGGCGTCCCGAAGGCTGACGAACCCGGTGGAGGCCAGCCGCCAGAGCATTTCGAGGGCGTCCGGCCCGTCGTCGTGATCGGCGCGGGGGAAGTGCCGGAGCTGATCGAGCAGGGTCTGCTGCGAGGCGTGGAGGCGTATCCGCCCCTGCGCCATATGCGGCTGGAGCGACTCGATGCGCAACAGCTTGTCCGCATGGTTGGCTATGGGCCGCACCGGCAGGGAAATCCCCCGCTCCGCCGCCCGCCGCACCAGCACATGCGCGAAAAACTCCTGAAACTGCACGGACTCCACGCCCCAGAGCAGGGGCTGATGCCGTTCGTGCAAAGCAAGTATATCCTCAATGATCCTGTCGGGATGCCGCTTGCGGATGCTCGCTTCCAGCACGTCGAGCGTCATGGTTTCGCGCAGGAACCCGCCGACGAGGATCGCCGAGGGATCGCGTCCCGCCCCCTGCTTGCCGAGGGACGGATCGACCGCTCCGAAGAGCAGCCAGTCCCGGCTCCGATCCACCCAGAAGGTGATGCAGCCGTTGAACGGCGCCTCGTCCGAAGACAGGGGATCGTTCTGCTGCTCCGAATCGAAGGCCGCCCGGTCCTCGGCCCGCAGACACATAAGCCGGTACAGCGGACGCGACGCAGGCCAGCTCACCTCCGCTCCGGCGTCCATGTCGGCCTTGCGCCGAAGGTAAAACCGCCGCGCTTCGGCCTCACCCTGCGCCGCAAGCAACGCCTCCCACTGATCCCAGAGATCCATGCGGTCGGGCCAGCGCAGGACGGAACGGAACGTGCGGGCCTTCCAGAGCGGCTTGCGGAGCGTGCGGGCCAGCACGGAATCGTAGTGCAGCAGCGTCCCCACGTAGACCACGTCCATGCGCCCGTCCGCCGCGCCGAGATTGAGCACGGTCTTCTGGAGCCACGACTGGAGCTTGTCGCGCTGCTCGGGCTTGTCCACGTTCTCGTCGTTTTCAAGATCGTCGAGGATCACGAGGTCCGGCCGGTACGGCCCGTGCCGCAGCCCGCGCATCCGCTTGCCCGCCCCGAGCGCCTGCATCTTGACGCCGCCGGGCGTGACCACCGTGCCCGTGTTCCAGACCGAGCCCTTGCCCGCCGCATCGGGGAAATCCCGCGACAACGCCTCGTTGAACTCAAGCTCGTTCTTCACCGCGTCCAGCAGGGACGCCGCCTGCTCCAGCGCGTCCGCAATGAGCAGGACGTACCGCTTGCGCCCGGTCAGCACGGCCCACAGCACGAAGAACAGGGATACGAAGGTGCTCTTGGCCTCCCCGCGTGGGGCCGCCACCGCCAGCCGCACGCCCTCGCGGGCGTCCGCCATGCGGGGCAATTCCGCGTCAAGCCACTCGTGGAGCCGCGAATCCCCTTCCGCAAGGCAGTAGTGCGGGAAATAGGTCCGCCGAAAAAACGTGAAATCGTGCCGGGAGCGTTCCCGCCGCGCCTCCGCCCCGGACGCGCTTTCGGAAGCGGCGACCGCTTCCGGCGAGGCCCCGCGTTTCGCGCCCACGTCATCGACCTCCGGTACGGATCGCGTCCGCGATGCGATCCAGCTTTTCGTCCGCCCGCTCCAGCCCGCCGAGGATCTGCCCCGTGCGCTCCCGGCAATCCTCGCGAGGCACGTAACTCTTGTGCACTTCCTCGGCCAGCAGGCACTGCCGGGCCTTCAGTTCGTCCACGCGGCCTTCAAGCCGCGTCCCCCAGTAGGCCAGCAGGCCGCAGACCATTCCAAGCAGGCCGATCAGCAAAGCGTGCGCGTCGAACGCCAGGGCGGTCTGGGTCATGGCTTCGCCCCTTCCTGTACGGACAGCAGAGCTTCCGTCTGGGCCCGAAGGCTCCGGCAATAGCCGCCGTAGTCCCGGACATGGGCCAGCAGATCCTCCGGGCTCGCCGTCACGGGTGTTCCCGGCTGTAGCCCGGAGCCAGCGGCGGGGGCGCTTCCGGCAGCCGCGCCAGCTCCGGCGGCAGAGGCGGACGGGACGGACTTGACGGGGGCAAGGCCGAGGGCCTCGTTGTACAGGCGCACCCAGTCAGCAGACAGGCCAGCGCAACGGCGAGAAGCCTCTTCGGAAACACGGATCATCCTCCTGTTGAACGCCCGCCGTTCGGCGGCGAGGCGGCTGCGGGTTTCGGAAAGTTCCCCGGCGACGGCGGCGGCCCGCGCGGTTTCCTCTTCCAGACGCCTGCGGGCGAAGCGTTCGGCCTCCGCCGTCGCCACGGCCCGCGCCTCGGCCTCGCGGGACGCGGTTTCGGCCTGTTCCGCCAGACGGGCGCGGCCGCGCGCCGCCTCCGCGGAAACGCCCCGGGCATATCCGGCGGCTCCGCAGCACAGGCAGAGCAACAGGACGATCAATGCGTTGCGGCTGTTCATCGCGCGCCTCCGCAGTCGATGCCCGGCCCCCAGCCCGCCTTGCGGTACCAGAACTGACGTTCCAGCAGGATCAATCGGACGTAACGGCGGTTTTCCCGGAAACTTGCGGCGCGGCGTCCGGCGTTGGCCTCTTCGACCTGTCCGAACCAGCAATCGGTACGGCGACCTTGCCGCGCCGCAAGTTTCCGGTCCCTTCCGAGCCAGCCGATGCCCCCGTTGTAAGCGGACAGCGCAAAGGCCATGCGCTGGCAGGCGTCCGCGCCGTCCAGCCGTTCCCACAGCCAGCGGTCATACGAAACCAGCGCCCGGAGCGACCAGCCGGGATTGAACGGCGCGGGCGCGCCCGCTTCCCGCTCCAAGTCCGGCACGACCGAGGGAAGCCACGCCGCCGTCGAGGGCAGGAACTGCGCCAGCCCCTGCGCGCCAGCCGACGACACCGTATCGTTCCGCCACCAGCTTTCGGTATGCACCTGCGCCGCGAACACGGACACCGGCGCGTCCAGCCCCCACACGGCCCGGGACACGCGGATCAGCTCGGCCCTGTGCCG
Source organism: uncultured Bilophila sp. (assembly GCA_959604115.1). GTDB lineage: Bacteria > Desulfobacterota > Desulfovibrionia > Desulfovibrionales > Desulfovibrionaceae > Bilophila. The sequence goes on from CAUHBW010000167.1 coordinate 7,763, forward strand.
CTCCGCCGCGCGCGGGACGTTCGACGCCCACGCGCCCGGCGCGGCCTGCGCGAGCATCAGAAACAACAAGAACAATCTGAAAATCATGGGACTCCTTTGGAAATGCCTCCGGCGGCATGATGCCCCCTGCCCCCTCGAAACTTCCCCGCATCGCCTTCCGCAAAGCCGCTGCGGGACGCCCTGCGGACATCAGGCCCGCCCACCCGGCTTCTCCAGAAACAACAACGCCTCACCCTGTTCTCCATAGTAAAAAAACTCCGAACAGGGATTCG
>CAUHBW010000168.1 GCA_959604115.1 uncultured Bilophila sp.
ATATAACAAATCCGTTTCCTTGAATAACAAGGACAATAGAGAGTATATTATTCGTACTAAGTGATTTTATTCCTTTTTTACCACATAGCAGAGTCAATCCTGGGATTGGTGTAATATACTTTCCTGAAGCAGATATTTTATGTAATAATATTTCTTTTATTTTGTTATGAATACACTCATTCATGAATAATACCTTTTACGCCATAAAACGGCTATGGGGTCATAAGTCCGTATTAAGTTGCTCCCACCAATAGGGGAAACCAGGAATATGGTCTGTTATGTTCACAGTTTCCCCTATCATAGGGGTAAGCAGATGAAAGGTTTTGCCCTGACTTGCGGCGACAATACGCTTGAATGGTTCATCCCACGGATGGTAAGCCAGTGCGAATTTGCCGACATGCGCGGGGAGCAGATGTTTGGCTCCAAGATTTTCCGCTGCCTGAGTTTGTACCGCCGACAGCGCCAGAGCCAGGCAGATGATGGCAGCTATAAGTGTTTTCATGAGTTGCTCCTTGTATTGTGATCGCTATGTCGTCCGTTTCGTACGGGACATTCAATCCCAAGCCTCTACCGGGCGCAAAACAGGACCGTTTCTCTTGCGCATCAGGCGAGAAAGCGCATGAGTCGCTCCTGCGCACAGAAAAAAGATTACACCGTAGTCCAGAAGGAAGAAGACCACATTCTCGTTTTCGTTCCACAGCATGAAGGCGCTGTTCATGGTCAGGGGATAAACGAGTTCCCTATACATGAAGACGTATGCCCCATAGGCAGCAAGTACGACGCCCAGAACAGGTGACGCCCGATTGCACCAGTGCGGAAGCGTGAAACGAACACGCCGCCCGTACGCCGTATGAAGTCTTTTCTCATAGATTCCGAGATGCGCCGCCGCGAGAAGGAAGCTCCAGTGGGCACAAAAGACATGCAGGGTTCTGGCAAAGAGTTCCCCTCTGAGTCCCGGAAATGAGAGTACTGTCCGGGAAATGAGCACGGAGCTTGCCAATGTGCCAAGAATTGCCAGAAGCAGAAGTATATTCAGTATGAGCCTGGCGACGCGGGAAAAATCATAACGGCCTCTTCTCAAGGTCTTGTACCAGATTCGGTTCAGCCATGTGTGCAGCAGAAAAGCTCCCGCAAGAGTGACGCCCAGCCATTCATGGATGGCATTGCCCGTATGGCGGTCGGCCATGAGCAGGAGGAACAGGACGGACATGAGGATGTCCGTCAAGAGTTTTGTCGGTATGCTCATTTTCGTTATCCTTTCCCATTTATGGAGTAAGGAACACAGTAGCGGATGGAGAATATCTGTTCTGAGTTGCAGAATAGATGAGGCGGGGGCACGAATGAAGATACAATTTTCGCAAAAAGTTGCCTGATTTCACCAAGCCTTATGGAAGAGCTTCCACAGTCCCCGGCAGGGCGCCAAGAGCGGCGAGAAAGGAAGGGGAGAAAACAGGAAAGAATGTTCGGCACCATTGAAGGAATGGGGCTACTCAGCCCCATTCCTTCATGTGATGGACAATGTTTTTACTTGCAGATGCCGCACGTAACGGGATCATGATGAGGTCCGTCAGGATGCTGAGAGATGTCGCGTCCCATGCCTTCCCAGTCGAGGATTCCCGCGCGCTTGCCCGTTTCAGGATTCACGGGATACTTGGAATCGAGGTCCTTGGTCGCGCCGAGGTTCACCCCGTCGCTGCTGGCCATCAGCGCGCCGGACTGATCGGCGAAAGAGGGCGTGGAGAAAGAAGCGAGGGAACACAGGGAGAACGCAGCAACGGCAAAAAGGGTCTTGTACATACTATTACTCCTATGAGTATAATGGGATTGGTGACGTGAAAGAGTCAATCGTCATCTTGCGTAACTCATATAACCACACCTGTATGCAAAGAACAGATACGATTCTATCCAATTATTGCCTGATTCTTTTATGCGAAATACATTATAAAAAAGACACTCCATAAAGTATGGAGTGTCTTCTGGTGTTTTGTTTGTAATGCAGAGTACAATACGCCGATACGCACTTACGACATCGGGTAACGCAGCGGGAAAACGCTTATTTGTCGATCTGACTTTCCGTGAACGGGTCCGCGCGGTGCCCCATGAGTTTGATTTTGGAATAGGCGGACTCGAACTCACGCAATTCCGCAGGCGACAGGCTGACGGATGTGGCTCCAAGAAAATCATCAAGGTGAGTCGGGTTTGTCGTACCCGGTATGGGGGCGATCCAGGGGGCCTGGGCCAGCAACCAGGCAAGGGTAAATTGGGACATGCTGCAATTTTTGCGCGCGGCCCATGCACGGATCAGGTTCGGCAGAGGCATATTGTGCTTCAGGGCTTCCGGCGTGAACTGCGGCAGGGTGGAAAGCCGCCCCGTGGTGAACCGGCTGTTTTCATTGATGGCTCCGGTAAGGAATCCCCGCCCCAGAGGGCAATACGGCACAAGACCGATGCCGAGTTCCCGCAGCGTGGGGAAAATTTTGGTCTCCGGCTCGCGCCACAAAAGGGAGTATTCACTTTGGACCGCACTCACCGGCTGCACGGCGTACGCCCGGCGAATGGAATTGGCGCTTGCCTCGGACAATCCGAAGTGCAGCACCTTCCCTTCCTGAATCAGGTCTTTCACCGTCCCGGCAACATCTTCCATCGGAACCTGCGGATCGACGCGGTGCTGGTACAAAAGGTCGATATGGTCGGTACGCAGACGCTTCAGGGAGCCTTCCACCGCCCGTCGGATGTGGTCGGGTTTGCTGTTCAAAGCCGTGGGCTGTTTTTCCTCAACGCCAAAGCCAAACTTGGTGGCGATTTTGACCTGACTGCGGACGGGAGCAAGGGCTTCCCCGACCCATTCCTCACTGGTATAGGGGCCATAAACTTCGGCGGTGTCGAAGAAGGTCACGCCGCTTTCAAAGGCCCGGCGAATCAGGGCGATCATGTCCTTTTTCTCATATTTACCACCGTAGTATCCCACCATAGGCAGACAGCCTAGGCCGATGGCGGAAACCTCCAACGAGCCGAGTTTGCGCTGTTCCATTTGTTTGTCCTGTCGTAGTCCTTCGGCATCGGACGTTGTATTTGCGGCGTATGCCATGTCGTTCATGGAATGAGACAGGAGAGCGGCTGCTCCGAAAGCCAGCCCTCCGGCAAGAAACTGACGGCGTCCAAGTAGCATGAAGTCCTTTTTGGCGTTCATTTTTACCTCCACCAAATTTGCTGGTTTATAGATTCCATATAGGCGGAAATCCTGGAGGGGGGAATGAACGATTTTTCCAATTTATTGCCTATTTTTTTCAAGCCGTTCGCCGCAGACGCCCATGCGGCTTTGCCGTAGTTTTGGCAAAAAACTTCCGTAAAGTGTGCTTATATACAAGTTCATCATTGTGCATCTGAAGAATCATGGACAACAGGTGATGTATCCCTCTGGGGACATTGCGCTGCCGTCCGTGGCCGGGAAGTTTCACCACGTTCCGAGGGAAAATCCTTTACGAGGTATGCCGGAATGATGATGCTTTCGCTTTTAAGAATCGCACTGATTTCTTTGGCGCTGTAGCCTTTTTGCATTGCTTTCTTAAAGTCTTTTTCCAGCAGTTTCGCCGCTTCCGGGCGTGTTTTCCGGTCATCCTTTTCCGGTAGCTTTTGGAGCAACTCGCGTGCTCTTGTTATTTGTTCAGGCCGAATTGTAGCGCGTGAAGCCATCGCTTTGTCCTCCTTAAAGAACATTGCAGCCAGCATATGCTAAATTGCCCTATATACATAGTTTCACCACTCCACGACCGGGGTTCTTCGTGGCAGGATGGGGGTTGTGCTACACCCAACCCCCATCCTGCCAGAGAGCTGACGCCCTCTGGACTCCCGGAATGCTCGGCGCTGCGCTTCTCGCATTCCAAAGGCCAAGACATGAAAGACAGAAAGACGGAAGACGGCGGACGGAGCGCCGCCCGAAGATGGGTGACGATCCGCGTCAGGAAGAGTTCGCCGGAGCGTCGGAAAAAGCGGGAACAACGGAGAATGCCGAGCTTGCCCGGATGAAGGAACGGCACAGGTTCGAGCGGAAAAGAGCGCTTTCTCGTCTGGCGAAATACGGCCCGCCGGTTTTGAATATTGCTCGCCATTGTCTGATGGCGCATCAGAGAGAGGAATGGCTTTCCCTGCGTTCAGGCCGGAAAAAACGCGGGGGCAAGCTCCGTGGAAAGCAGGCCGTGGCGCAGGGCCTGTTCCGGCCTGAACGGTTCCACGGCGTCATTGACCAGCAGGCTGTGTTCCAGAGTGAACTGCGCGGGCGTCCGGGCGACTTTCCATAGACCGGAGTCATAGGATCCCGGCGAGAGCAGATACTTGCCGCTTCCGACGACAGGCGCAGACTGGAGAAGGACTTCGCATTGTGCCGCAACAGGCTTTCCATGTTGAAGCGCCGGACGAGTCCGCTGACCCGGCCCATAAAGATGGAGGCCACGCCGAACAAAACGAGCAGCAGCGTAAAGGGTTAGCGAATCCATGAGCCGGTGTAGCGCAGCACCTTCTGCATGGTTTTCCAGGGCAGCAGGTCCGGATCGGCTTCGGCGATGCACGCCACCGTCGTTCGCGCTTCCTCGGAAAAGTGCACGAAAACTTTGAGCTCCACTTTCGCCAAGCTCATGAGGGGGCCGTTGATGGCGTCGGAGTGCGCCATATACAACATGGGCACAACGGTGCAGCTTTCCGTCCGCTATGATTTCAGATGGCATCAATCCCTTGCCGTTCAAGATGTCCTGAAAGGTTTTTAGGTGGTTACTCATGATTCTCCCCCTGACTGCCCAAGCTTTCGATGAATGCGGCAATGTCCTCAGCCCGCCAGACCGTTGTGCGAGGGCCGAGTTTCACGGGTTTGGGATAACGCCCTGTACGGCAACCTTCCCACCATGCGCTCTTGCTTATGGGAATCATGCTGAGAACCTGGGGCAGACGCAGAAGGCCGTGAACAGGGATGGACGGTTGATACTGTTTCATAAAAAATCTCCTGAATCTGGTTGGATTTCAGGAGAATCTGGCACACGTCAAAAGATTTCCGTGAGGGAATCGGACGGGAAAATGACGGGAAAATCTAAAAAAGACAGGAAAACGGCAGGCTGGTCATGCCTTGAGTATGAAGTATGCATCCGCTTCCTTGAGGAGCATATCCATCAGATTGCGATAGGATTTTTCGTCCCTGTATTCTTTTTCCGCAAGCAGGCGGCCCACATGCGTCTTCCGGCCCTGTGGGGTTTTATGGCCTGTCTTGGATTTTGGGGGACCGCACCAGTACAGCAGAACGTAGGCGATCACCGGGAGGGGATACTTCTCTTTCATGGCGTCACGGACAGCCGTGTCCGGCCTTCCTTCCCAGATGGCTCCGGGAATAAGAAAAACGAGTTTTCCATCCTGTGGCGACCGTTCACATGTGGGAACTACCGCCGCGTTATCAGCAACAGCCGACTCTGGCGGTGCTACCCGTAAAACAGACTCCACAAGGGCGCGGGGGATGCCTTTCACTTCCCTGCGCAGGGGATAATGACGGAGATGCCTGATAGCGGCGTCCTTATCCACCATTATGGTATCGGCAAAGATATGCGCAATGAAGTGGTAGCTTGAAACGGGAATGGAACATACCGGCTTCTCAAATAGTGCCGAATCAGGTGAATACTGCTCGAAAATGTTTTCTGTGTTCAGTCTGTCCAGACTGTTAAACAGAAATTCTCGTTCCTTTGGAAATATGGACTCCATATCTTCATAGGACTCTTCAAGAATAGATGTCAGTCCCTGTTTCAGCCCATTGGCATGGATATTCAGTGAGAGCCTCCTGAAAAAGTCCATGATGTCATGGGCGAACAGGTATGTTTGAAATCTTTTGAGCGACAGGTCCGCCTGAGGCAATGTCGGGCTTTCCACCTTGTAGACGGCCTGACGGGCGTCCGCAAAAGCCCGCCAGAAGGTTTCATGCGTCCTGTTCCATAACTCCACAGGAAACACGGCGTCGGGCCAAAGGGCCTGAATAAGCTGTTCGACTTCATTGACGGTCAGATCGTATGCCTGCCGTACCCTGCCCACGGATATTTTTTGCTGGTCTGACATAGAGAAAAAAATAGCTCAAACGCCATAGCCGGACAATATGCAAACGGGCGGCACGAGTTTTCATGGCAAAAACCCGTGTCGCCCGTTTGAATGTGAAAGGCGTTGCTCAGCTATACCAGGCCCGGATGATATCCATGTCGTCGTAACCGGCCTGCCTCATGCGTTCCTTTTCTTGTTCGCTCCAGCCGGTGTCGTTGCTCGTCACCTGCGTCTCGCCTTCTATTTTCCCGATGGAGATACAAACATCACGGTCGTTCATGGTGTCCTCTTTCATGCTTCCTCCCTGCTTCTTTTTTATTGAGTGTTGCGTAATCCGTCTAAATAGTCAGCCCATACCTGCATCATCTTTCGACGCTCAGGCAGATATTCCGCATAATTATATGCCGCCCGCACTTCGTCCTGCTCCCCGTGGGCAAGCTGCCGCTCAATCCAGTCCCGGTTATAGCCGAGTTCATTGAGCAATGTGGAAGCGATGGAACGAAAGCCGTGCACGCTCATTTCATGTTTCTGATACCCCATGCGCCGGAGCGCATTGAGCATGGTTGCATCGGAAATGGGCCGTACCTCCGTGCGGATGGAGGGAAAGAGGAATTTTCCCTCCCCGGAGTATTTCTGAAGTTCCCGAAGAATGGATATTGCCTGTCTGGACAAGGGAACAAGATGCTGACGGCGCATTTTCATGCGTTCGGCAGGGATGCGCCATTCCCCGGACTCAAGGTCAAATTCCTTCCATTGAGCGGCCCGCAACTCCGTGGGACGGGTGAAGACCAGCGGAGCCAGCTTCAAGGCGCACACCAGAGGGAAATAACCTTCGTAGGCGTCGATGTCCCGCAGAAGCTGACCGACTTTTTCCGGTTCCAGCACCGCCGCCCGGTGGACGGTTTTTCTCGGCCTCAAGGCTCCCCGGAGGTCGGCTGCGACATTGTGTTTCGCTCTGCCCGTGATGACCGCATAACGGAACACCTGACTGATGATTTGCAACACTCTCCGGGAAGTCTCGTAGTTTCCCCTCTGTTCCAGAGGCTTGACTACCTCCATAACGTCCCGTGTCTCCAGTTTGGCGATATGCGTTTTTCCGATGGCCGGAAAAATGTAGGTCTCCAGCCGGTACATGACGGTTCTCTGATGTTTTTCGGAAAACTCCGCCATACGGGTTTCATGCCATTCTCTGGCGATATTCTGGAAGCTGTCGCGTTCTGCGATGGCTCTGGCTATAGGGGGGCAGGTAAGATGAGAATAGGCCACAGGGCTAGATCGTGTAGGCGGAATGTCGGCGATATGTAGGCGGTACGCGGGGATAGCGGGTGTCTGGCCCGCAATTTTGCGATGGAATCAACTTGAGAATTTTTCGGCCCGACTGAGCCGTTTTTTTCAGTCAACCTGAGAATTGTAAGTGCCCCGGTGTGTGTCCGATTTGACACAAAACCGGGGCATTTTTTTATTTAGGAAGCCTTTGCAGAAAGGCCGCCATTATCCTTGTTGTCTTCACGCTCTTCTAGGCGGGCGAGGCGTTCACGCAACGTGCCGTTTTCCTTCAAAAGCCTTCGGTTTTCATCAGCCAGCTCGTCACGCTGGTCTTCCACTTTTTCCAGCTTGTTTTCTAGTCTATCCATCTTGGCTTCTAGTCTTTCGCAACGGGTGCACGGCATTGCGTTTGCCGTTTCGCTAAGTTGTGTCTGTGCAGACTGTGGATGGCTCGTCGGTTGCACTTCTCCGAGACGCATAGGGCCACGACCAAAAAAAATCCAATCTAATGACACACCAAAAGTTTTAGCGATCTCTATTCCCCATGCCGGGGGAATTTTATCTTTTTTTTTGGCGTTGTAGATAGACTGTGCTGATATTCCTAATGCGATAGCTAGGCCTGGTTCGTTTTTTGTCCCTGCGCCAATAATAAGCCTTTCTAATACACCGTCTGTGGTTGCATCTTTCATGGG
>CAUHBW010000169.1 GCA_959604115.1 uncultured Bilophila sp.
TCCATGCGGGTGAAGCCGAGCTTGTCCAGATTCCGCGCGATCTTGCAGACGGCGAGGAATTTGGGGAGGTACTGCTTGTTTTCGTCGGACAGACGGTCGCGGGTGCTGTAAATCTGCTCGTTCTTGCGGCGCAGATCAAAGAACGTTTTGGCCCCGGTGGCGGCGAGGCCGCGCTGGATCTTGCCTTCGCCCGCGTTGTAGGCCGTGATCGCCAGATGCCAGTCGTTGAACATGCCGTGCAATTTGCTCAGATAGTCCGCCGCCGCGCGCGTGGACTGATAGGGATCGCGCCGTTCGTCCAGCCACCAGTCCTGGCTCATGCCGTAGTGCTTGCCCGTGCTCGAAATGAACTGCCACATGCCCGCCGCCCCGCTGCGCGAGGTCGCCTTGGGATTGAAGCCGCTTTCGATGAAGGCGATGTAGGCCAGTTCGCGGGGCAACCCACGCGAACGCAGCGTCTCGTAGATGAAGGGCATGTAGAACTGGGCGCGCTCGATGTTCTTCTCGACCGTGTACCGGTCTTCGTGCACAAGGTACTTGAAATGAAGAAGGACGTCTCCCAGCTCTTCCTGCGAGAGATTCCGATCGAGTTCGCCTTCCGACAGAAAGGCATCCTTCTCGGCTTTGGAAAGCGGCCTGCCGTCGTCGGCGGGCAGATAGACCGTCCCGGTTTTCTGCCCGGAGGAGATGGCGGCGGGGTAGCCTTTGGAGGGTTCCTGCACCACGAAGGGTTCTTTGCTGGTGATGTTCTTCGGGCTGCACCCCGCCAGCCCGACGAGGGCGCACAGCAACAGCAGGCCGAAGAGGCCGCAGGGACGGAAGCGAAAGGACGGGGCACCCCCGCCCGAACGTTTTCCGCAGGCATCGTAGGGGGACATAGACTCGGGAACGACAACGCGATACACTCTGCTTACCTCGTGAAGTTGCCCCGGTCCATATCCGGGGGTCATAAAGCAGTGTCCACTCTACCCGACGCGGACGGGCTTGGCAATCCTTCAAGACACGACAACCCCAAGGCTCTCATGACTACAGACAAAATACCTTTCCGTCACAAGGCGTCCCGCCCCGTTCCCCTCGTCCCCGCCTCCGAAGCGAACACCCCTCCCGCTTCTCAGGATGGGGAACAGGCCGTGCTTTCCGGCGTCAAGCCGGTCATTGAGCTTCTGGAGCGCGAGCCCGAACGCATCGACGCCGTCCTGATCCGTAAGGGCCGCCGCTCGCAGGACACCGACCGCATCCTCGATCTGTGCCGCGCCGCCAAGGTCCGGTTCACGCTGACGGACGCCCAGAGCCTCGACCGCCTGTGCCCGGCGGGCCATCAGGGAGTCGTCGCGCGGCTTTTCGAAGCCGGATTCACCGAATTCTCCGATCTGCTGACCGCGGCTTCCGACGCGCCGCTGCCGCTTATTCTCGTGCTCGATCAGGTGCAGGACCCCGGCAATGCGGGCACGCTCGCCCGCACGCTCTACGCGATGGGCGGGGCCGGTCTGGTCATTCCCCGCCACAACGGGGCCTTTCTGGGCGCGGGCGCGCGCCGCGCCGCCGCCGGGGCGCTCGAACGGCTTCCGGTCGCCAAGGTCATGAATGTGGCCCGCGCGCTGGACGAGGCGCGCGACGCCGGATTCCTGATCTACGGGGCCGCGTTCGGCGAAGGGAGCCTCGACGCCTTTACCGCCCCCCTGCACACGCCCGCCGTGCTCGTCCTCGGCAACGAGGAGCACGGCATCCGCCCGCAGGTCGCCAAACGCTGCCACCACCTCCTGCACATCCCCATGCTGCGGGAGTTCGATTCGCTCAACGTGGCGCAGGCGGGCGGCATCCTGACGAGCTGTTTCGTCCGCCGGCATCTTGAAAAACATCCCGGAGCAACCTCATGACGTCCGAATGCAGCATCCCCGTCCGCGAAATCCCCATCGCCACGCTCGGCCCGACCAAGATACCGTCTCCCCTGCCCTACGGCGGCATGCTCGACACCGGGAAAGTGATGCTGAGCGTGAACGGCGAATACGACGAAGACCTCGGCGAACCGCAGACCCTGCGGCTCGAAGAGGCCGGGCCGCGCCGGGAACTCTATTTCGATCCCGGCAAGACCAAATGCGCCATCGTCACCTGCGGCGGGCTCTGCCCCGGCCTGAACGACGTCATCCGGGCCATCGTCCTTGAGGCCTACCACGCCTACAAGACGCCCTCGATTCTCGGCATCCGCTACGGCCTCGAAGGATTCATCCCCTCCTGCAACCACAACGTGATGGAGCTGACTCCCGCCAGCGTCGAGCACATCTACCAGTTCGGCGGCACACTGCTCGGCTCTTCGCGCGGCCCGCAGGACCCGGCGGAAATCGTGGACGCCCTCGAACGCCTCAACGTGAGCGTGCTCTTCGTCATCGGCGGGGACGGCTCCATGAAGGCGGCCTCCGCCATCGCGCAGGAAGTGCGCCGGCGCAACATCCGCATCTCCGTCATCGGCATCCCCAAGACCATTGACAACGACATCAATTTCGTGCCCCAGTCCTTCGGCTTCGACACCGCCGTGGACAAGGCCACGGAGGCCATCGGCTGCGCCCATGTGGAGGCGGTGGGCACGCCCAACGGCATCGGCATCGTCAAGCTCATGGGCCGCGAGTCCGGCTTCATCGCGGCGCAGGCGGCGCTTGCCCTGCGCGAAGCCAATTTCGTCCTCATCCCCGAAGCTCCGTTCCGGCTCCACGGGAAGGGCGGGCTTCTGCCCGCGCTGGAAACCCGGCTTCGGCAGCGCGGCCACGCGGTGATCATCGCCGCCGAAGGCGCGGGACAGCATCTCCTCCAGCGCAACGGAGCCCGCGACGCCTCCGGCAATCCGGTGCTGTCCGACGTGGGGAGCCTGCTCAGGAACGCCATTTCCGAATACCTGCGCGACAAGATGCCGTTCAGTCTCAAGTACATCGATCCGAGCTACATCATCCGTTCCGTTCCCGCCAACGCCAACGACCGGGTGTACTGCGGCTTTCTGGGCCAGCACGCCGTCCATGCGGCGATGGCGGGCCGAACCGAAATGGTCGTCGCGAAGATCATGGACCACTACGTCCATATCCCTCTGGAACTCGTCACCAAGAAACGCCGCAAGCTCGACATCCGTTCCGGGTTGTGGCGCGCCGTGCTTGAATCCACCGGACAGGGCGAACTGGCCGGCATGCTGCCCGAAGGCGAAAAAGCGTAGTTTCCCGTGTCCGACATGTCCCAGCAAGCGCCCCAGCTCAGGCAAATCCGCGCCTCGGCGGGTTCGGGCAAGACCTATGAACTGACCACCAGTTTCCTGAATTATCTCGCGGAGGCGGCGGAAACGGGCGGCGATCCGTTCTCCGGCTGCCGCGCCGCGCGCTCCGGGCCGCACGGGTGGCCGGAAATTCTGGCCGTCACCTTCACCAACCGCGCCGCCGCCGAAATGCAGGAACGCATCATCGGCCGTCTCAAGGATACCGCGCTGGGCACGGGGCAGCCCGCCCCCGGCTGGACCCGCGAGCAGGCCCGGCGCTGGGTGGGCATCATCCTCCGCCGGTACGGCTCGCTCAACGTCCGCACCATTGACAGCCTGCTGCACCTCATCGTCAGACTCACCGCGCTGGAGCTGGACCTGCCGCCGGACTTCGAACCCGTCTTCTCCACGGACGAAGCCGTCGCCCCCCTGCTGGACACCCTGCTCGAACGCTCGCGGCGGGACGAGCGTCTCCACGCCCTGCTTGCGGACGCGTGCCGGGACGTCTTCTTCCACTCCAAACAACGCGGCTTCCTCGCCGGGAACGCCCTGCGCGAACGGGTGACGGACCTGCTTCTGCCGGTCATGGGAACCCGCGCCGCCGGGCTGGCCCGGACCGCCGACATTGCGGATCGGCTCGAAGCCGTGATCCGCGATCTCCGCGACGCGACGGAACGTCTCACGGTTCTGCTGGCCAAGGAAAAACTCGCCGTCTCCGCGCACCTGATCAAGGCGTTGGACGCCTGCCGGAAAAACGCGCCTGCGGCCCTGCCGCCCAAGTCGGCCATGTGGGACAAGAGCTGTCTGGACGAATGCCTCAACAAAGCGTCAAAGGGCAAGGCGTCCGATGATGCCATATCAGCTTTTGCCGAACTTCAGGAGATCGTGCGCAAACTGAAGACCGACGGGGAACTCCTCCGCCGCGCGCTTCGGGTCATGCCGTTCGTGGAGCTGGCGCAGGAACTGGCGGATCAGCTTCCCGACTTCCTCAAACGCGAAGGAGCGGTTCCGGCGACATTCATTCCCCGACTGGCACGACATGTGCTTTCAGGCGACTACGGCGTTCCCGAAGCCTTCTGCCGTCTGGGGACGAGCCTGACCCACATCCTCGTGGACGAATTTCAGGATACCAGCCGCGAACAATGGGACGCCATCCATCCTCTCGTCCTTGAAGCGCTCTCGCGCGGCGGTTCGCTGACGTGGGTGGGCGACGTCAAGCAGGCCATCTACGGCTGGCGGGAGGGAGACTCGAAGCTTTTCGACGAAATCCGCGACGACGAGGAACTCCTCGCCGTCGTCCCGGCCCCGCGCATCGACACACTGCCCACCAACTGGCGGAGCTGCCGGGCCATCGTCGAAACCAACAACACGCTTTTCAGCGCGCTGGCCGAAACCGGCATGGCCCGCGCGGTGCTCTCCGCCATGCTCCCCAAGGATACGCCGCCCGCGCTGCTGGAAGCCGTCCTTGAAGAGGGCTGCGAACAGCTGCGGAAAGGCTTTGGCAGCGCCGAACAGCAGGTCGCGCCCGGCAAGACCGAAGGCTACCTGCGGCTCCAGCGCGTCTACGGGGACAAGAACGAGGATCTTGACGAAGAAGTCCGCGCCCGGCTGCTGGAATGCGTCCGGGAGGTCGGGGAACGCCGACCATGGGGCGACGTCACCGTGCTGGTCCGCTCCAACGGCCGGGCCGCGCAGGTCGCGGGATGGCTGATGGAGGAAGGCGTCCCCGTGGTCACGGACAACAGCTTCCTGCTGGCGGAGCATCCGCTGGTGGAGCAGCTGACCGCGCTCCTGACCTTTCTGGATTCCCCGCGCAACGATCTGGCCTTCTGGACGTTCCTGTCGGGACGGCAGATGCTCCTCCCGCTCATTGGGATCGACGCGCAGGCGCTCGAAGATTGGGCCGCCTCCCGCAGAACGACCGAACGCCGCAACATGCCGCTGTTCATGGCGTTCCGCGAAGATTTTCCCGACGTCTGGAAGGCGTGGATCGCGCCGTTCCACGCCGACGCGGGACTGCTCACGCCCTACGACGTCACCCGCGAGGTGCTGGAACGCCTCGATATCTGGAAGCGCTATCCCGACGAGGCCGCGTTCGTCCGTCGCTTTCTGGAAATCATTCACGTCGCGGAAGGGCAGGGGTACGGTTCGCTGTCCTCGTTCCTCGAATACTGGAACAAGCACGGACAGCAGGAAAAGGCCCCCATGCCCGAAACCCTCGACGCGGTGCGCGTGATGACCATGCACAAGTCGAAAGGCTTGCAGTTCCCGGTGGTCATCGTGCCGTGGCACCATTTTTCGCAGCGCGCGGACAGCCCCGCCGAAGAGACGCGGGTGGACGGCCTGACCGTTCTCGCGCCGCGCGGCCCGGCTTCCGGCTACAGGCATTACCAGGTGCTGGCGGACAACGCCCGCGAGGCCCTGCACCTGCTGTACGTCGCCTGGACCCGCGCGGAGGAGGAATTGTACGCCTTCCTGACCGAAACGGCTTCCAGCCGCAACGGCGCGGGCCTCGGCAGCGGGCTGGAGGTGCTTCTCGGCGCGCTCCCCATGACAGGGGACGTTTTCGAAACTGGAACGCCCGGCGTCGGACAGCCGGCCCAGCCTTCGCCGGAGCGGGACGAAACGCCGCCGGACCTCCCGGATACGCCGGATGCGCCGGACATGCCCGAAACCGCCCTCGCCTCGCCGGTACGGGAAGGCGAACGCTGGCGGCCCATGCACTGGCTGCCCCGGCTGCGCATCTTCCGTAATCCGCTGGAAGAATTTTCCTTCACCCAGAAGCGGCGCGGCATCTTCGTGCACCACTGTCTGGAATGCCTGCAAACCGCCGGACAGCTCACCGGGCATCCCGAAGACGACGCCCGACGGGCGTTTCAACAGGGATTGCGGACCTTTCCCCTGCCGATCCGGGATCCGCAGGCCGTAGAACGGGAAGTCGTGGACATGCTCGCGTGGTACGCGGCCCTGCCGGAAGCGCCGATCTGGCTGCAATACGGAACGCCGGAACAGGAACTCATCGACGAATCCGGCAATCTGTTCCGCTCCGACCTCGTGGTCAACGACGGCAGGATGATCACCGTCGTCGAGTACAAGACCGGCGCGCCGACGCCCGCGCACGAAACGCAGATCCGGCGCTACATGAACCTCATCGCCGAGGCGTCGGCTCTGCCCGTCTGCGGCGCGCTGGTATACCTCGATCTCAAGCGCATCGACATCAAACAGCTACAGCCATGAAGCGTTCCCTCGTCCTGTTCTGCCTGCTCCCTCTCGTCTGGGCACTGATCCTCGCGATCGGCCTGCTCGTCTATACCTTCAATCAGGATCCGGCGGGACTCGCCCGCGCGCTTTCCGCACGCGCTTCCCGTCCTGAAGCCGGTCTGACGCTGTCGGCGCAACAGGCCCGGCTCTCCCTGTTTCCCCTGCCTTCGGCCAAGGTCAGGGATCTGGCACTCCGCACTCCCGACATGGCCCTGTTCGTGGACGAGTGCGCCCTGTTTCCCGATTGGTGGGAACTGCTCCACGGACGGCTGCGCGTCACTGGACTCAAACTCGACGGCCCCACCCTCCTGTACCGTTCCGCGCCGCCCGCATCACCCGCATCGGACACGCCGAACGCCCCGTCCGAACCGTTCGCCCTTGCCCTGCCGCCGCAACTGGCGGGGATGGAGCTTTCGGTGGAAAACGGAACCGTCGCCGCGCTGACGCCCAATGCCGGCGGTGGTCTGTGTCCCGAGTGGGCGCTGTCCGGACTGGCCGGATCGTGTACGTTTCCCGAAGCCGACGAACCCGGCGAGCTGACGCTCACCGCCGAGCGCGCCGAGTGGTACGGAACGGCGGACCAACCCGCCCGCACGATACGCGACGCCCGGATCCGGCTCTCCAACGTGGCGCTGGAATCGGAGCGCGCTTTCCGTCTGAACGCCGACGTGGCGTTTCCCCTGCCCTTCGACGGAGCCCCCCGGCTCGCGCTGACGCTGTCCGCCGAAGCGCGGCGGGACACCCTGACCGTCAAGGGCGCGGCGGCGCTCGACGGGGACGTTTCCCTGAAACGGCAAACCGTTCCCGTCCACGCGCTCGTGCCGTTTTCCGCCGCCGTCCCTCTCCCCGAACGCCTCGCCGAAACGGCTCTCCCCACGCTCGACATCAAGGGAGCCGAACTGAACATCGACGGCGACGCCGCGAATCTCGACGGACAGTTTCTGCTTGCCAAGAGCGCGCAGGGCGGCCGCCTTCCCACGCTCCGGGGAACGCTGGAGGTCGTCCGCCTGAGCCTGCCCCGCTGGTTCGGCTTCGCGCGAGATCTCCCCCCCGGCGTGCAGGTCGCGCTGGACGACCTGACCGGCACGCTCCCCTTCGAACTGACCCCGAAACGGCTTCGCGTCACCAACGCCAAGGCCACCGCGCTCAATACCACCTTCAAGGGAACCGGGGGCGTGAGCGACTTCGCCAAGCCCGTCGTCGCACTGGATCTGACGGCGCAGGACGTGCCCCTCAACCGCATTTTTCCCGAACTGGACAACCGTAAAAGTTCCGCGCCTCGATACAAGGTTCCCCCGCTCATCGGCGGGGACGACGTTTCCGACGTGGAGGGGCCGGGCTACGACATCCGGCTGGCGGCCCGCCGGGCCACCTTCTGGAAATGGGCCGGAAACGACGCCTCGGTCCGCATCATCCCCGATCCGGGCAACACGGACCAGACCCGCATCAGCATCCGCTGCGGTTCGCTGTACGGCGGAAACGCG
>CAUHBW010000170.1 GCA_959604115.1 uncultured Bilophila sp.
CACCTGCCTGCCGATACGGCCGAAACCGTTGATGCCGACTCTGACTTTCTGCATGGCTTCTCCTTGGGGGAATGGGGCTCAGCGGCGGACCGCGCGTATGGGGTACGCGGGGAGTTCCCGTTCCGTGTAATGGGAAAAGTCTCGGGGAGCGGGAGGTTGCGGCTCCATGAAACATGGGGACGAGATGAGGTAATCCGCCGTGGCCGCGTTGTAGGCCGAAGGGATATTGTAGAGACTGGCGATGCGCAGGAGGGCTTTGACGTCAACGTCGTGGGGTTGCGCCTGCATGGGGTCCCAAAAGAAGATCAGCATTCCTATCCGCCCTTCCGCGATACGGGCTCCGAGCTGCTGATCCCCGCCGAGCGGGCCGGAGCGCAGCGCTTCCAGCCGGAACGGCATGCCGTTTTCCGCAAGAGCTTCGCGGACCAGACGCCCCGTCGTTCCCGTGCAGATCATTTCGTGGGACAGCAGGGATTCCGCGTGCCGCCGAACCCAACGTATGAGTTCGGCCTTGCAGGCATCGTGCGCTACCAGCGCAATGGCTCCATCATCCATGTGCGTCTCCTTGGGAAAAGACGGGGCGCCTCCTGCGGGCTCGCGAACGCGGAGGCGCCCCGGAACGGCATCCGCAGGGGCGAATGCCGAACGATCAGGCCCGGCCGGAGGAGCCGAGCACGTCTCGAATCTTGTGCCGGACCATCGCCCGCACGGCATCCCGTCCCGCGGACAGATACGCTCTCGGATCAAACGCTTCGGGATGTTCCCTCAGCGAAATGCGTATGGCGGCGGTGACGGCCAGCCTGAGATCGGTGTCGATGTTGATCTTGCAGATCGCCGAGGCCGCCGCGCGGCGGAGGAGGCTTTCAGGCACGCCGGAAGCGCCGGTGACCTTGCCTCCGTAGGCGTTGACGGCGGCGACGGCCTCCTGCGGCACGCTCGACGCGCCGTGCAGCACCAGCGGTACGCCCGGCAGGCGGGCGGCGACGGCTTCGAGCCGGGCGAAATCCAGCGTCGCTTCGCCGGAAAACTTGCACGGGCCGTGGCTCGTCCCGATGGCTATGGCCAGCGAATCGCAGCCGGTGCGTTCCACGAAGGCCTCGGCTTCGGCGGGATCGGTGTAGACGGATTCCCGCGAGGATACGGTTTCCTCAACTCCGGCGAGCCGTCCAAGTTCGGCCTCCACCCAGACGCCCCGATCGTGGGCATACGCCACCACGCGGCGGGTGAGCGCGACGTTTTCCTCAAACGGCAGATGCGATCCGTCGAGCATGACCGAAGTGAATCCGTCGTCGATGCAGGCCTTGCAGATGTCGAAGTCCGCTCCGTGATCCAGATGCAGGACGAAAGGAATGTCGGCGGCCTCCGAAGCGGCTTCGGCCATCTTGCGCAGGTAGCCTCGCCCGGCATACTGGCGAGCCCCCTTGGAAACTTGCAGGATCACCGGCGAACGTTCGTCGGCGGCGGCCTGCAAGATGCCCTGTACGGTTTCCATATTGTTGATGTTGAACGCGCCGACGGCATAGCCTCCGGCAAGGGCTTTGGCAAACATGTCCCGAGGTCCGGCAAGCGGCATGGTGTCTCCTTCTGTCTGATCAGGAAAAAAGAACGTTCATAAAGGCGGCGTCCCGGCGCAACCCCTCGAAGGGATCGCCGTCGCCCGCCGTATCGTAGTCTGCCTTGAGGAACCACGTGCCGGAGAATCCGGCCGCGCGGAGTGCCTCCACCTGTCGAGCGGCCATCATGTCGCCGGCGCCGAGGGCGCACCCGCGCGGAGGGTCAAAAAGTCCGTCCCGGATGCACACGCCCCCCTCGCTCAGCGCGACCAGTTCCGCCGCACGTCCGAAGGCGTCCTTGCGCCGTGCGGGGAGGTAGTTGCCCAGATCGGGCAGAAGCCGCAGGTTGGAATAGCCCACCACATCAAGCAGGCAGCGCAAGGTTTCCGGCCCGAGCGCGTTTTCGGTCGCTACCGAAAGGCCCCGCGTCCGGGCCAGCGCGCAGGCGAGGCGCAGACAGCGCGCCGTTTCGCGCAGAGAGTCTTTGTCCCGAATGGCCGAAGCCCCGAAACTCGGCAGCACGATCAGGGATGCGCCCAGATCCGCGGCGCATTCCACGCCTGCGGCAACGGCGCGCTCGACCGCCGCGCGGGCGGCGCTTCCCGGAGCGGCGGTCATGCCGTGCCGCAACACAGCCCTCACCGCCACTCCGGCGATCCGCAGATCATGCCGTTCCGCTTCTTTCCGCCACCGCTGGCGGCGTTCCGTTGAGGAGAGCGGGAAGCCTTCCTCAACGGACCCCAGATCCAGCAGGAGTTCGCGTATTCCCGCCTCCCGCAGCGCGCCGCAGCAGACGGGATCGGCAAAGGCCGACGACGACCACACGCACAGTCCCAGTTGCGTGCTCATCGCATCATTCCTTCCAGTTTCTGCTGACGGATTTCCATACGCAGGCGTGATCCTCCGGGCCGAGGCCCTGCGCCACGGCCATACGGTTGATGTAGTCCACCGCGTTACCGAGGACGAGCGGCGCGCCGTATTCGCGGGCCATGTTCAGGCAGAGCTGATTGTCCTTGGTGAGCATGTTGAGGGTGAACGTGGGGCTGTCGTAGCGGGATTCCGCGATGCGTTCGCCGATTTCCACGTACACGTCGCTGAGAATGCGGCCCTTGGCGGCCACGGCCACGTCGGTGAGCGTCTTCTGGGAGAGGCCCATGCGCTCCGCGAGGGCCATCGTCTCGGCGGCGCAGGCATTGATCGCGCCGAGCATCATGTTGTTGAGAAGTTTGAGCTTGTTGCCGTGTCCGAGCGGCCCGACGTGGAACACCCTGTCCCGCGCTCCGCCGAGCGCCTCCAGAACGGGCATGAGCCGTTCCAGCGCCTCGTCCTCGCCGCCCACGGCAAAGGCCCAGTGTCCGACCCCGGCGGGCCCGCCGAGGACGGGAGTGTCCATGAGCACGATGCCTTCGGGTTCCACGGCTTTGCCGAGCCGGATGTTCACGCCGGGGTCCACCGTGCTCATGTTTGCGATAATCCCGCCGGGACGCATCCCGGCGCGCAGGCCGGAGTCGCCGAGCACGACCTGTTCGGCTTCCGCCGGGCCGGGTACGAACATGATGACGGCGTCGGATACGGCGGCCACCGCCTTCGGGCTGTCGTGCACGGCCAGGCCCGCGGCCTTCGCCCGCTCGACCGCCGGGCCGAACGGATCATAGCCGCATACCGGAAACCCCGCCTCTTCCAGCCGGCGCGCGCAGGCCAGCCCCATGATGCCAAGACCGATGATGCCTATGGATTGCATATTTTTCTCCTTCCGCCACGCGGAAAACCGGGTTCCGCGAATGGCGTTCGAGGTCTGCCGGACGGTTCCGTCGGCCTATTTACGTTTGATGGCCCGTTTGGCGGCCGCCGCGATGTCGTCCGGGGTCAGCCCGAACGCCTTGAGCAGATAGTCCGCCTTGCCGACCTGTCCGAAATGATCCTTCACCCCCACGCGTTCCAGAGGCACGGGGTAACCTTCCGCGAGGCATTCGGCCACCGCGCCGCCGAGTCCTCCGATGATGCTGTGGTTTTCGGCGGTGACGAGGGCTCCGGTTTCGACGGCGGCTTTGAGAACGGTATCCATATCGAGGGGCTTGACCGTGTGGATGTTGATTATCCGGGCGGCGATGCCTTCGGCGGCGAGCAGATCGGCCGCCCGCAGCGCGTTGGCGACGCACACGCCGGAGGCAAGGATCGCCACGTCGCCGCCATCCCGCAGGGTATCGGCCTTGCCGAACCGGAAAACGTATTCATCGCCGAACACGGATTCGGCCTTGCGCCGGAACAGGCGGATGTAGACCGGACCTTCGTGCTCCACGAGGACGGGCAGAGCCTTGCGGAGCTGCACGGAATCCGTGGGCTCGAAAATGGTCATGCCGGGAAGCGTGCGCATGATGCCCACGTCTTCCAGCGCCATGTGGGTGCCGCCGTTGAGTTCCGCACCCACGCCGGGGTCCGAGCCCACGATTTTGACCCCAAGCCCGGCGTAGCAGACCGAGATGGCGATCTGATCGAAGCAGCGGCGCGAGGCGAAGGTGGCGAAGGAGTGGACGAAGGGCACCTTGCCGCAGGCGGCGAGCCCGGCGGCGACGCCCACCATGTTGGCCTCGGCGATGCCGACGTTGAAGGAGCGGTCCGAGAACTGCTGCTTGAAGGGTTTCATGCCGTGGGCGCCGCTGAGGTCGGCCTCCACGTCCACGATGCGGGGATCGCGTTCCGCGAGTTCCAGCATCGTCCGGCAATAGACGGCACGCATTTCCTGCTGTTCGAACATGGCTGTGTCTCCTTACTGCAATTCCGCAAGGGCGGTTTCAACGTCTTGGGGGGAGAGGGGCATGTTGTGCGAGCCGAGCTTGCCCTCGGCGATGGAGACGCCCTTGCCCTTGACCGTGGACATGATGATGGCGACCGGGCGTTTCTTGATGCTGCGGGCGCGGGTGAAGGCGTGCTCCAGCTCGTTGAAATCGTGGCCGTTCACACAGATGGTTTCCCATCCGAAGGACGCCCAGCGCCGGTCGAGGGGGCGCACAGCGTTCACGGCGTCGGTGTAGCCGTCGATCTGCATCCCGTTGTCGTCCAGAATGACCACGAGGTTGTCGAGTTCCTGACTGCCCGCAAACATGGCGGCTTCCCAGACCTGCCCTTCCTGCTGCTCGCCGTCGCCGATGAGGCAGTAGACGCGGTAGTCCTTCCTGTCCATGCGGGCGGACAGGGCCATGCCCACGGCGGCGGACAGCCCCTGTCCGAGCGAACCGGCCGTCATGTCCACGCCGGTGGTGCGCTTCATGTCGCAGTGGCTCGGGAGCAGGGTGCCCGGCTGATTGAGGGTGGACAGCAATTCCTTGTCGAAATAGCCCTTCATGGCGAGCAGGGTGTATAACGCCGGTCCGGCGTGTCCCTTCGAGAGCACGAAGCGGTCGCGGTCCACCCAGCGGGGATCTTCGGGACGGACGCGCAGTTCCTTATAATAAAGGTAAACCAGCGCTTCGATGATGGACAGGGAGCCGCCGACGTGGCCCACGCCGATGGAGCCGATCATACGTACGACGAGCCGCCTCGCCTCTTTGCTCAATGCCTCAAGTTCTCTGATGGACGCTTCGTTCATAGCTTCTCCGTGTGTCGCGCGAGGCCGTACCGATTGCTTTTTTCCCGTTTTTCCCGGATGCAGGGCGCAAAAATCCAGCGCAACGCCGACGAAAAGCCGTCGGCGCCGGAAAGGACGCCTGTGTGGGGAAGGGAGCGGGGATTACGCTTTCGGCATATGGAACGGCCCGCTACGCGTTGGGTTCCGCCGGGTCGGCGGGAGAGGTGCCCATCACCTCGCCCTGCCCGGTCGATTCCAGTACCGATCGCCACAGATCCGAGCGTGTGCTCATGGTCCGTCGCTTCCGCGTGACGAGAGCGAGCGGCAGATGCACGAACTTGCCCATCAGCTTCGCCACGACCATGCCGGTTTTGCCGGCCATCGCGGCATGCACGGCGTGCTGGCCGAGAAAGCCGCAATAAAGGCGGTCGTTGGCGTTGGCGGGCACGGAACGGATCATGTAACTGGGGTCTATATATTTGAAATGGTACTGGATGCCGCGTTGGGTAAGGTAGCCGTCGATGGCGCGCATGAGCAGGTGGGCGATGTCCCCCAGACGGCGGTTGCCCGAGGCGTCGCAGCCGGATTCCGTGGCGAGGAGGTCCTGTCCGGCCCCCTCGGCCACGGCGATCACCGCGTGCCCCTGCTGCTTCAGGCGATATTCGATCGCGGGGAGCAGCCCGTGTTTTCCCTCCAGAGCGAAGGGAACCTCGGGCACAAGAACGAAGGTCACTTCCCGGAGCGCGAGTGCGGCGTTGGCGGCGATGAAGCCGGATTCCCGGCCCATCAGCTTGACGATGCCGATGCCGTTGGAGACGCTCGCCGCTTCGGTGTAGGCGCAACGGACGGCGTCCGAGGCCTTGTCCACGGCCGTTTCAAAACCGAAGGACTGCGGGATGAAATTGATGTCGTTGTCGATCGTCTTGGGAATGCCGATGACGGCGATCTTGCGGTTGCGCCGGGCGACTTCCCGCTGGATGGCGGCGGCGGCCTTCATGGTCCCGTCGCCGCCGATTACGAACAGCAGGTTGATGTTGAGTCGTTCGAGGGCATTGGCGATTTCCTCGGGATTCTGCGGCCCGCGGGAGGTGCCGAGGATGGTCCCGCCGAATTCGTGAATGTGGCGCACGCGGGAAACCGTCAGTTCCTCGACGTCGAACTTGTAGGACGGGATGAATCCCTGAAGGCCGTAGCGGATGCCGAGGACCGAGGGAAGGTTGTAGGCCTGATAGGCCGTCATGACGATGGCCCGAATGACGTCGTTGATGCCCGGACAAAGACCGCCGCAGGTGACGATGGCGCACTTCGTCTTGCTCGGATCGAAATAGAGATTCCGCCGGGGCCCGGCCAGCTCGAAGGAGAGCGGCCGGGGCGCGGAGAATTCGTCCACCAGCTCCTCGTCGACGCTCAGGACGGCCGAGGGGTCTTCCCCGAAAGCGGATGCGCCCGGCAGAGGGGAAGGGATTTCTGCCTTCCCCAGCACGGGGATGCGGGTATCGTAGGACGCTTCGGGCGTGACGTCACAGTTCTTCATCTCTAATCCCTTTCGTTTTCGGTTTTTCCTTCGGCCGGTTGCAGGTGGCGCGCACGACAAGCTCGGTGTCGAGCAGATACTGCACCCGTAGCGGCTTTTGGGATTCCAGCGCGTCGATGACCATATCGGCCGCCATTTTGCCCATCTGGTAGCACGGCGTCTTGATGGTGGTCAGAGGCGGGTTGAAGTACGCGGAAACGTCCACGTCGTCGAACCCGCATACGGAAATGTCTTCGGGGACGCTCAGCCCGGCCTCCGTGATCGCCCGGATGGCGCCGATGGCCAGATAGTCGTTGGCGCACAGCACGGCAGTGGGACGCTCGGGCAGCTTCAGGAACGCCCGCATGGACTCCTTCCCAAGCAGAAAGGATGGCGGCTGCACGCGGATCAGAGCCTCGTCCACGGGAATGCCGTATTCGGCGAGGACTTTCTTGTAGCCCACGAGCCGATCGAAGTTGCGCGCGGCGCAGGTGATCGGGCCGAGAAGCAGGGCAATCCGCCGGTGCCCGAGGTCCATGAGGTATTTCATGCCCGCATAGGCGGCGCGTTCGTTGTCGATGCCGATGTAATTGAGCCCGTCATCCGGGATTTCCCACAGGACGACGCAGGGAATGTCCTCGTTTTCCAGATTTTTCACGTACTGAATGTTGCTTTTGTCCACCCCGCACAGGATGAGCCCGCCAATGCGCTGTTCATGAAACCTGTGGAGAGCCAGCCGTTCCGCCTCGGGAGAGAACTGTGAGGAGGCCACGCGGCAGGAATAGTTCCGGGCCGAGCAGACGTCCTGGATGCCCAGCAGGTTGATGCCGAACGCCGAATAGGCCGGGGACGGCAGCATCACGCCGATGGTGTTGGAGCGGCGGCCCGAGAGCGAGCCCGCCGTCGCGTTGTAGACGTAATTGAGAGACTCCACGGCTTCCATCACCTTTCGGACTGTCGCCGGCGGCGTTTTCTCGGGGTCCCGCAGGGCGCGGGAGACGGTGGACAGGGAGACGTTCGCCTTCTCGGCGACGTCCTTGATGGTTGCCCGAGTCTTTTTGATATCGTTTTCATTGTTTTTCATATGTGTATTCAATGCCTTATTTGTTGTTAAATAAAATCAATGAATACGTTCTTAGCGTATCCACCGGGTATTTGTCTGTCAAGCCGTCTTTGGCGTTTTTGGGGAATTTTTACTTCTTTTCCTGAATCCGTTGTAAAGACAGACTTTTTCGTTCTTCGCACACCTCCATGAGCGGATTATACTTTGAATTCCTGCCGTTAGCGCAAAAAAGATGAATGGGACCGTTT
>CAUHBW010000171.1 GCA_959604115.1 uncultured Bilophila sp.
GAGGCCAAGCCCGAAAACGACTTCTGTTACGGTCTCGTCCCCAAGGGCGAGCCCGGCGTGGATTACTCCTACATGGACGCCATGGACAGGATGTACAACGGCAAGATGAAGGGCGGCTTCGTGTTCGGCGTGAACCCCATGAACAGCTTCCCGAACACCAACAAGATGCGCAAGGCGTTGGACAATCTGGACTGGATGGTCTGCGCCGAGCTGCACAATTCCGAAACCACCGACAACTGGCACCGTCCCGGCGTCGATCCCAAGAAGATCAAAACCGAAGTGTTCCTCCTGCCCTCCGCGCACCGCGTGGAAAAGGCCGGCACCATCAGCAACAGCGGCCGCTGGCTGCTGTGGTTTGAAAAGGCCGTGGAACCCGGCGGACAGGCCCGCGACTTCGCCAACATGTTCGTTCCGCTGGTCAACAAGCTGCGCGACATGTACAAGGCCGAGGGCGGCGCGCTGCCCGAAGCCCTGCTGAAGATGAACTGGCCCGAGAAGTTCGATCCCGAAGAATGGACCCGCCGCATCAACGGCTTCTTCTGGGCCGACACCAAGGTGGGCGACAAGTTGTACAAGAAGGGGCAGCTCGTCCCGGCCTTCGGCAACCTCCAGGCCGACGGCACGACCTCGTCCCTGAACTGGCTCTACACCGGCAGCTACACCGAAGAGGACGGCAACAAGTCCAAACGCCGCGATCCCAGCCAGACGCCCATGCAGGCCAACATCGGCCTGTATCCGAACTGGTCGTGGTGCTGGCCGGTCAACCGCCGCATCCTGTACAACCGCGCCTCCGTGGACCTCAACGGCAAGCCCCTCAATCCCAAAAAGGCCGTCATCATGTGGGACGGCAAGAAATGGGTGGGCGACGTGCCCGACGGTCCGTGGCCGCCTCAGGCCGACAAGGAAAAGGGCAAGCTCGCCTTCATCATGACCACGAACGGCTACGCCCAGCTGTACGGCCCCGGCCGTGTGGACGGCCCGTTCCCCGAACACTACGAACCGGCTGAAACGCCCGTCGAACGGCATCCGTTCTCCAAGCAGCTGAGCAGCCCGGTCTACAAGTTCCACGGCAGCGACATGGACAAGCTCGCCAAGGCCGCCGATCCGAAGTACCCCATCGTACTGACGACCTACAGCCTGACCGAGCACTGGTGCGGCGGCGGCGAAACCCGCAACGTACCGAACCTGCTGGAAGCCGAGCCGCAGCTCTACGTGGAAATGAGCCATGAGCTCGCCAAGGAAAAGGGCATCTCCAACGGCGACGGCGTGATTCTGGAAAGCGCCCGCGGCAGTGTGGAGGCCATCGCCATGGTGACCGTCCGCATCCGTCCGTTCACGGTCATGGGCAAGACGGTCCATCTCGTCGGCATGCCCTTCGCCTACGGCTGGACGACGCCGAAATGCGGCGACGCCACCAACCGCCTGACGACCACGGTCAGCGACCCGAACACCTTCATTCCCGAAGTCAAGGCATGCTGCGTGAATATCCGCAAGGCCGACAAGCTGACGGAAATTGCGTAATCTGCACAGGGCGCGCCCGCTCAGGGGGCGCGCCCGCCAAGGAGCAACGAGATGCCGAAAGCGTTTCTTATCGATACCACACGGTGTACGGCGTGCCGCGGCTGCCAGCTTGCCTGCAAGGAATGGCACGATCTGCCCGCCAATGCGACGAAGCAGCGGGGAAGCCACCAGAACCCGCCGGACCTGAATCCGAACAACTACAAGATTGTACGTTTCCACGAGCACCTGGACAAACAGGGCAACGTGGTGTGGAATTTCTTCCCCGATCAGTGCCGCCACTGCGTGACCCCGATCTGCGTGGACGTGGCCGACATGGCCGTGCCGGGCGCGCTGGTGCAGGATCAGAAAACGGGCGCCGTTCTGGTGACCGACAAGGCCAAGAAACTGAGCGACGGGGACATCGCGGACATCGTCAACGCCTGCCCCTACAACATCCCCCGGCATGACAAGGCCAAGGGCACCATCGCCAAGTGCGACATGTGCATCGACCGTCTCCGGGCGGGCATGCAGCCGTCCTGCGTCAAGACCTGCCCCACCGGGGCCATGTCCTTCGGCGAACGCGCCGACATGCTGGAGCTGGGCAAGAAGCGTCTGGAGACGGTCCGCAAGGAACATCCCAAGGCGTTTCTGGCGGACCCCGACGAAGTGAACGTGATCTACCTTCTCGCTGAGGAAGCGGAATTCTATCACGATCACGCTACGTTCGGGTAAGCCGTCGTCCCTTCGCCGTCACGTTTCGCCACCTGTTTCCCCCGGAGCGCCGCCCCGTCGCGTCCGCTCCGGACATCTGGAGTTTTCATGGCCGTATCTTGTCAAAGCGTCGAGGAAACCATTGCGGGCATTCTCGCGCGCCGACCTGTTCTTGGACCCGTTCTG
Organism: uncultured Bilophila sp.; assembly: GCA_959604115.1. Taxonomy (GTDB): domain Bacteria; phylum Desulfobacterota; class Desulfovibrionia; order Desulfovibrionales; family Desulfovibrionaceae; genus Bilophila. The sequence continues at coordinate 2,398 of CAUHBW010000171.1, forward strand.
AACGCGTTCGGGCCGCTTCTGGAGGCCCGCGCCTCCCTTCCCGAAACGCTGAAGCCGCTGTTGGAATCCACGGATCTCCGTCTGCCGGACATGCTGGGAGAACGGGCGTCGCAGGGCGTTCCCCTGCTTGCCGACGTGTCCCTCAAAGGCATCGACGCCCCGTTGCGGGCGGCGGCCGAGACGATGCTGCCCCTGCTCGCCGGACAGGAAGCGGTGAAGCCCTATGCGGAAAAGCTGCGCGGCTTCTTCCTCGGGTCCGGGGAGCCGGACGGTCCGGCCATGCCCCCTCTGGATGCGCTGGCGGAAAGCGTGCTGCGCGAGGATGCCGCGGTTCTGGAAAGAACCGCCGTGGGCATCGGCGTTCCTCCCGAAGTGCTCCTGTTCGCATTCAGCTTCATGTTGGGGCCCGTCCTGCGGGCTCTGACGGCGATGCGTCCGGGCGGCGACGGAAAAGACGCGCCGTGGAATGCGGAAGGCGCATGGAGACAGGGCTATTGCCCGGTCTGCGGCTCCAATCCGTCCATCGCGTACCTCGAACGCCCCGTGTTCGAGGAAAAGAACGCGTATCTGGCGGGCGGCGGGGGCAAGAAGCACCTGCACTGCTCGCTGTGCGGCACGGACTGGATTTTCCGGCGCGGAGCCTGTCCTTCCTGCGGGAAGGAGGGCAACGGCGTCATGGAAATCCTGCGGGAACCCAAGAACGCCCAAGGCGAACGCCTCGACTGGTGCGCCAAGTGCAAGACCTACTGCCCGAGCGTGGACCTGCGCGAGCGCGACACGACGCCGAATCTGGACGCGTTGGCGCTCGGCCTGCTGCACCTCGACATGGTCGCGGCCAAGAAGGGACTGCATCCGATCAATCCTTCGTTCTGGAACACGTTTTAGTCCGTTTGCGAACGGCGGCCCGTCTGCCGTCATCCGTTGGACAAGCATGAGGCGGCCTTGCCCGCTTCAAATGAGGTAACGCATGAAACAAGCACTCATCGCGATGTTTGTTTTTTCATTGATAGGCGGCGCGGCGATTCAGGCCGGCGCCGAAGGCCAGCAGGCGCCGGACAAGCCCATTGAACTCAAGAGTTCGGCGTCCAAGAAAATGTGGGTCAAGTTCGACCACGCCTCGCACGACAGCATCGACTGCGACGTCTGTCACCACGCGGAACCGTCGGACGCCAAGTCGGCGTACGTTTCCTGCGGCTCGAACGAGGAATGCCACTCCCTCAAGGGCACCAAGGAACGCGACGTCCAGAGCCTGTTCTGGGCCTACCACACCAAGAGCTCTGAACGCTCCTGTTACGGCTGTCACTCGACGATGGTGCAGAAGGGCTGCCGCCCCTGCCACATGAGCCCGCAAGCCCGGGAAGCCGCCGCCAAGAGCGGCAAGTAACGAAACGAAACGCCCCGCCGGACAGCCTCCCGCGGGGCGTTTCGATGCCGGACGCCCGTCCCCCATCGGGACTCCGTGTCCCGCACGAACGGCGAGAGGCCTTTCTCCGCCGTCGAAATCTCTCCAAACGCCGTGCGCGTCTTCGCCGGTAGAGAGGAATGCGACGCACGTTCCGTTGTCTTTCGCCGGTATCCGACAAAATTTTCTCAAACCTCTTGACGCATTTCGCGGCGTCTTTTATGGCTAGTGAAAATAAGCTCTTTCTCAGTGACCATCCATCCCCCAACCGAGGTGCTCCATGATCCGCAGAAGAAGCTTCCTGAAAGCCGCAGCAGCCACAACGGCCCTCCTCTCCTCCCCCTCCATCCTGTGCGCCCACGCCAAGGAACCCGCCACCGTCTACACCGGCGGCCCGATCTTCACGATGAACAAAAACAACGACATCGTGGAAGCCATCGCCATCCGGGGCGATACGATCCTCGCCGTGGGCAAGAAGGCCGACGTGCTTGCCGCCGCCGGAGAAAAGCCGCATGTGGTCGATCTCAAGGGCAAGACGCTGATCCCCGGCATGATCGACGGGCACAGCCATTTCCCGAACGGAGCCTACCGCGAGCTGCACATGGTCAACCTCAACGTGCCGCCTCTCGGCAAGGTGGAAGGCATCGCCGACCTTCAGGCGCTGCTCAAGGCGCGCGCCGCCAAGGTCAAGCCCGGCGAATGGATTCTCGGGTACAACTACAACGACCTCGCCATGAAGGAACAGCGTCATCCCACACGGGCCGACCTCGACGCCGTCTCCACCGAGCATCCCATCTTTATCCGCCACGTTTCCGGGCACCTCGGCGTGGGCAACTCCGTCGCGCTGGAAAAGGCCGGAATCGGGGAAGACAGCAAGGATCCCGAAGGCGCCCGCTTCCGCCGCGACGCGAACGGCAAGCTCGACGGCGTACTGGAAGGCCCCGCCGCGCAGGCGCCGGTAAACAGGATTCTCCCGCCGGTCACTCCCGAGCAGCACATGGAATCCATCGCCCACGACAGCGTTACCTATGCTTCGGCGGGCATCACCACCGCCAACAACGGCGGCAGCCCGACCGTGGACGAGTTCTTCCTCAAGGGCAGCGGCAACGGCGATCTCAAGATACGCGTGGTCATCTGGCCCAACGGCCGCAACGCCAAGCTGATCAAGAGCTACGGGGACAAGCGTTCCGGCGCGCAGCTCGACGAAAAGGGCCTCGTGTACCTCGGACCCGCCAAGCTGTTCGCCGACGGCAGCCCGCAGGGCTACACCGCGTGGTTCTCGCAGCCCTACTACAGGCAGCTTCCCGGCAAGCCCGCAGATTTCCGGGGCTTCCCGGTCTTCAAGTCCCGCGAGGAACTGTTCGCGCTCGTCAAGCAGCTCCACGACGACGGCTGGCAGATCACCACGCACACCAACGGCGATCAGGCCATTCAGGACATGATGGACGCCTACACCGCCGCGCTTGAGGCCAATCCGCGCGAGGATCACCGCCACATCCTCAACCACTGCCAGTTCTGTCGCCCGGATCAGGTGCCGGTCATCGCCAAAATGGGCTTCCTGCCGTCGTACTTCGTCACCCACACGTGGTTCTGGGGCGACATCCACCGCGACATGGTCGCAGGCCCGGAACGCGCCGCGCACATCAGCCCCCTGAAGTCCGCGCTCGACCACGGCATCCAGTTCGCCCTGCACAACGACACTCCGGTCACGCCGATCAGTCCGCTGATGGACGTGTTCTCGGCGGTCAACCGGCTCACCTCGTCCGGCAAGGTGCTCGGCCCCGACCAGCGCATCGGCGTCATGGATGCCCTGCGCGGGGTGACCATCAACGGCGCGCGCATGCAGCGGCTTGAGGACAAGCTCGGCTCCCTCGAACCCGGCAAGCTCGCCGACCTCGTGATCCTCGACAGGAACCCGCTCGAAGTCCCGCCCGTCGAACTGAAGGACATTCTGGTGGAAGAAACCATCGTCGGCGGAAAGACCGTCTACAAGAAGGCGTAGTCGCCGCTTTTGCGGCAATCTCCCGCCATACAGGGCCGCGAACCTTTCAGGGGTTCGCGGCCCTTTTTGTGTGAAAACCGCCGCACAACCGGCTTGTGAAGACGTTCCGCCGGTTCGCCGCGCCCCTTTCCTCATCACCCCACCCCGCTCGAACGGGCCTCTCCGCAGGGCTGCGCGGCTCCGACGTCGTCCCGGCACCTTCTCGCGGCTTCCTATGCGCTTCCCGTCCGCTTTCCGGCGAAGGAGAGCCATTCAAGTAATACGTTTTGTATAAAAATAACTTCAATATTAATTTAAAAAGAATAACATCAATAGAATAATAACTTGTATGTGCTTTTCTTCCGTCTTTATCATAACATTAATTTGACAAAAGTAACACTCATCTTTATACCAAAAGCGCTTGCCCCGCCGGTTCCGTATCGAAACGCGGCCCGCCGCCGTCTGTTCCCTCGTTCGGCATGCGCCGCCTCGGCAAGGCATCGGCCGCGCGCCCGCCTGATAAAAAAGAGGCTCTCATTGACACCGCCCAAGGCGGCCGGTATATCGGTATTACCTTTTTTATGCACGTAACACTCTAAAGATCATCTCAGACGACAACGTGTTACGAAATCCGATTCGCCTCAAAGACTGTTGATCCAAGGAAGGCTCCCATGAACGGTACGCACCTGCTCGCCTCTCTCGCACGGAAAACGCTCGTCTTCATCGCGATGATGTTTTTGTTGTCGCTGATCGTCTTCTACGTGTCCCGGCTGACGCCCGGCGATCCGCTCCAGTCCTTTTACGGCGACGCCATGCAGTCGATGACCACCGCCGAGCTGGACGCCGCGCGCGAACGGCTGGGTCTGAACGGCCCCATCTGGACGCAGTATGCTCAGTGGATCGGCAACGTCGCGCAGGGCGACTTCGGCATTTCCCTGAAATACAAGCGGCCCGTGCTCGACGTGGTTTCCCCGCTCATCGGCAATACCCTCATGCTGGGCGGCATCGCCTACGCGCTGGTCTTTCTGCTCGCCGTGGCGCTCGCCCTCTTTTGCGCCCGCTTCGAGGACACATTCGTGGACCGTTTCGTCTGCCGCATCGGCACCGTGGCCTTCTACGTGCCCGCGTTCTGGATGGGCGTGGTGCTGGTGCTCGTCTTCAGCGTCAACCTCAAGCTGCTGCCGAGCAGCGGAGCCTACGGCATCGGAAAATCCGGGGATGTGGCCGACCGCCTGCGCCACCTCGTCCTGCCGCTGATCGTCATGGTGGCGAGCCACCTGTGGTATTACGCCTACATGATCCGCAACAAGCTGCTGGACGAAATCCGCCGCGACTACGTGCTGCTGGCGCGCGCCAAGGGACTCGGCAGAACGCGGGTTCTCCTGAGCCACTGTCTGCGCAACGTGCTCCCCACCATCGTCAGCATCATGGCCATTTCCATTCCCCACGTCCTCAGCGGTACCTATGTGGCCGAATCCGTGTTCAACTATCCGGGCATCGGCCTGCTGGCCGTGTCCAGCGCCAAATACCACGACTACAACCTGCTGATGCTCATGGTGTTGATCACTGGCGCGATGGTCATGCTGAGCAGCCTCGTGGCGCAGGCGGTCAACGAAGTCATCGACCCCCGCATGAAATCCTCGAACGGGGTGGTGTGCTGATGGACGCCTCTTCCGACGCCTTCGCCCTCGTCGGGGCCGGATACCGGACGCACCGGCCCGCCCCAAGGAAAAAGACGCTGCGGGAACGACTCAAGGGCAAGCCGGTCCTCGCCCTCGCCGTGTTCTCCGTCATCGCTCTCGGCTGTCTGTTTTCGGGGCTGATCATCAACCACGATCCCACCGAGCTGTTCCTCATGAACGTCAACGAGGCCCCCAACGCCACGTTCTGGTTCGGCACGGACTCGCTGGGCCGCGACATCTATTCGATCATCTGGTACGGCGGCAGGGCCTCCATCTTCATCGGGTTGATGAGCACCGTGATCATCACGGTCATCGGCGTGGCCTACGGCTGCCTGTCGGGAGCCGCGTCCGGCATGGTGGACGCCGCCATGATGCGGGCGGTGGAACTGCTGCAAAGCGTCCCGGTCCTGCTGTCGCTCCTGCTCATCCTCTCCCTCATGGGAAAGCAGAACGAACTCACCATCTCGCTC
>CAUHBW010000172.1 GCA_959604115.1 uncultured Bilophila sp.
CCTTCGAGTTTCTTGAGCAGGTCGGCGGCGCTCTGTCCCTTGATGGGTTCGACGCCCTTGGAGGGCGCGCGGCCTCCGTCGGCCCCGTGACAGCTCTGGCAATGGGTCTTGAAGAGGGCCGCCGCATCGTCGGCGGCAAATGCGGCGGTGAAGGAAAAGAGCGCGATGGCGACGGAAAGGGGGATCAGGATCGTTTTCACAGTGGTTCTCCTGTCGGTTACGGTTGGGCCATGCCCAAGGGCGCGCCCGCTGGGGAAGACGCGCTCTGGACGCCTGTACCGTTGTGGTAGCCGCACGGCCCTGAGAACGCCATGATAAGATGCCTCCGCTTCCGCCGCGTTCGCGGGCTTCCGGGCGAAGACGGCGGAATGCCGCGTCCGGCGTGAAAAGCTGAAGGGCGAGGCGGCGGGCGGCCCGGCGCGGCGTGCCGCGGATTCCGCCGGAGAACGCGCTCTTCGGCGGAATGAACCTTTGAAGAGCGAAGCCGTTAGGCAATCCGCACTAGTCGGCGACGCTTTCCGCGATGGCCCGGACCTGCACGGGCGTCAGGCCGTAGCGGGCGGTCAGGGAATGGCTGAATCCGCCGCGTTCCCAATAGGCCGCGAAGACCGCGCCGTCCCGTCCGCGCGTGGCGACGCCGATTGGCCCGGCGTTCAGGGAGCCGTGTTCCGCGTACCGGTTGTAGTCGCCGCTGATCCGGGTCATCCGCGCGTCCCGATCGCCGTCGTCCGGCGTCGGGGTCACGCGGTAGAGAATCCGCCTGACGCCCCGCTCGTACAGGAGCTGCGCCAGCGCGGCGTCTCCCGTGCGGGCGACGGCGATGCGGGTCAGCCGGTAGCCTTCCGGCGTGGACGGAACGGCGAAGGGGCCGCCGAACGCCTCGCGCGCCGCTTCGAGATTGTCATAGGAAACGAAGGGATTGGGCATGGCTATCGGCGAACGGGGCTTGGCGTCGGACGGCTCGGGGCCGGTCGGGGCGCAGGCCGCCGCCAGAGCCGGAAGGCACAGGGCGAACAGGGTGCGGAACAATAAGGGCTTCATGTCGGTCCTCATCGGGAAGGGCGAAGGTTCGCCGGTAAAAAAATCCCCCTGACAGGCGTCAAAGGGGGATTTTGCCATATGTGAGGATGGTCGGGGAACGGGTGTCCCTTCAGAGCGCGAGCCCTATGGGGCCGCGCGATTGCGCGGACGGGGCGTCGTCGCCGGAACGCGGGGAGCCGCTATTCCGTGCGCCAGCCTTTCGCCATTTCGTTGAATTTCTGGGCGTCGGCGTACAGGATCGAATCCGTGACGGAGACGCGCCCGTCCTTGGCTTCCATAAAGGGATACCAGAAGCAGTGGTCCTTGGAAAAGGACAGCGTGAACACGCCGGAGGTCTTTTCCGAGGCTTCCTTCATGGCCTGAACGGAAGGGTCAAGCAATTCGGTTGCGGAAAGAAACTTGCCCGAGGGATCGCTGACGGAAAAATAAAGACTCATGGTGCACTTCCTTCGTACTCGATCGTACATGTTTCAAACGGAAACGAGGGCCTCACCATACGCGAAAAAACGCCGATGCACCACCCCGGCCCCCCTTTTTTTCCTCTAACGGGCCATGAACGCCAAAACGTTTCATCGTCCTGCGGATATTGGGAAAACATTCTCTTCGGCACGGGCCGGAAGCGGTTCTCCGAACCGTATCGGAACGCCTTCCGGGAACGTAGCGGGTTCTCGTTGAACGCCTTTTGCCGGGGCGGGCATCCGTCGCCGGAAAAGGGCGGGAAACGCGGCGGAGCTCCTTTTTCCCGCGGCCCACGGCGAGAGCGCGTTTCCTGCGGGGCGTCGCGGAAAACGCGATCAGGACCGTTCCGCGTAAGGGACGATTCTGATTGTCGATGGAAGGAGCCCGCGTCACCGGCTCTTGGCGGGGGATCCGGCGGTTGCTTCATGAGGCCGAACGCCCTGTCCTGTTCGCGGCGCAGGCGCAGCCGCGTGGATTCTTCGGGCATGTCGAGATCGCCGAGGGTGATCAGCTTTCTGGCGGGGACGTCCCGGCACAGCGTCCTGTGGCTCAGGAGGGAGAAGGGCAAGGCCGCGTCCGGGCCGATGGCGGCGGGGGTCAGCACGCCGCCGAGCGGGTGGCCGGGATGGTGCGGCGCGGCTTGAGCACCTGTCGCGCCTTCGGCAAGCCGCCCCGGCGTCGCATCCCAGAAAAGAAAATCCCCGTATCGGAAATCCGGTACGGGGATCTGGGGTATGGGTGGACGGCAAGAGGCGTTCGCCGGGCGGCGGATCGGAAAAGCCGATCGTCCGGACGGGCCTCTGTGACGCTCCGCGCGGTTCTCACAGGATGGTTCGGCTTTTCCGGTTCGCTGCGGGCGGTCCCTTTGCGGCGTACGGGATGGGCGTTACGCCTGGAGCATGTTCCGGATGGCCTTGACCAGAAACGCCGTATCCGTTCCTATGGCCGCGCCCTGGTAGCCCCGCGCGAAGCATGCCTTGGCTTCCGGCATGGTGTTCGCGTATATGAACGCCAGCTTGCCGGACGTCCGGCAAGCCCGGAGCACCCGATCGACGGCTTCGGTGAACTGCGGGGTGGCGAACTGCGCCGGAGCTCCCAGCGCCACGGAAAGATCATACGGTCCGACAAAGATGCCGTCGATACCGTCCAGCGCGGCGATTTCTTCGATGTGCTCCAGCGCACCGGCGGTTTCGCACTGCGGCATGAGAATGGTGCGGCGGTTCGTGGCGGTGAAGTAGTCGCCGATCCGCTTCAATTCGGACAGGAAACCGTATTTCGCGCTGCGCGAAAAGGCGAACCCGCGTGCTCCCAGAGGATAATATTTGGCGTATTCCACCAGACTGCGCGCCTCTTCCGCCGATTGCACATCGGGAACAATGATGCCCCGCGCCCCGAGGTCCAGCGCGTGGAGCACCGCGGCGCGCGAGGAATCGCGCACGCGCACAAACGCCTCCGCGCTGTGGAGCTGTGCGGCGCGGATCATTTCGCCCACGCTTTCGTCGGAGAAGGGGCCGTGTTCCGTATCAAAAATGACGTAATCCAGCCCGGACAGGCTCAGGCATTCCGCCACGGCGGGGCCGTCCAGATGGCAGAACGTGCCCACCACGCCCTGTCCGTCCGCAAGTTTTTGGTCGAACTGGCTCATTGCGCCGCCCTCTTTTCCAGAACCTCACGCATGAGGCTCATGGCCCGTTTCAAGTTGTTCATGGAATTGGCATAGGACACGCGGACAAAACCGTCGCCCATGCCGCCGAAGACATGCCCCGGTGTCATGGACACGCCCGCCTCGTCGATCATGACGCGGCAGAAATCGTCGCTGTTCATGCCGGTCCCGGCGATGTTCACGAAAAGATAGAACGCGCCGTCGGGCGGCAGGCAGGAACAGCCGGGCAGGGCGTTGACGGCTTCCACCATGAAGTCTCTGCGTTTCCCGTACTCCCGCACCATGGCCCGGGAAGGGGCGTCGTCTTCCGCAAGCGCGGCCAGTCCGGCATGTTGGATGAAGGTGCCGGGACAGGACAGGTTGTAGAAGTTCAGGCGCATCATGGGGTCCAGAAGCGAACGGTCGCAGAGCATGTAGCCGAGCCGCCAGCCGGTCATGGCGAAATATTTGGAAAAACCGTGCAGGACGATAAGGCGTTTCTTCAATTCCGGCAGCGAGGCCGCGCTGTGGAATGCTTTTCCCCCATACACCATGTCGGCATAGACTTCGTCGGAAATCACCAGCAGATTGTGCCTTTCGGCAAGGTCGGCCACCACGCGCAGGGAGCGCCCGTCAAGCACGGAACCGCAGGGATTGGAAGGCGAATTGAGCAGGATGGCCTTGGTGCGGGGCGTCGTCAGCTTTTCCAGCCCTTCCGCGTCGATCTGGAAATGCCGTTTTTCTTCCAGCGGATAGGAAACCGGCGTAGCCCCGGCGATGTTGGGCAGCGTGAAGTAGCAGAGGTAGCCGGGATCGGGAACCAGAATTTCATCGCCGGGGTTGAGATAGGCGTTCATGGACAGGTACACCCCCTGCTCCACGCCCACGGTGATCATCACCTCGTCGGCTTCGTAACCGGAACCGTAACGCCTGTTGTAGTGCGCGGCCACGGCGGCCCGCAGTTCGGGAATGCCCGTAACGGGGCCGTAATGCACCTTGCCCTCGTCCAGAGCCTTTTTGCAGGCGGCTACGATATGCGCCGGGGTGTCGAAGTCGGGCTCGCCTATCTCAAGATGGATGATGGCTTTTCCGGCGGCTTCGAGCTTGCCCGCATAGGCGATGATTTCACGGATTCTGGAAAGAGGGGCGTTTTCCATTCTGTGCGCCTGAGGAATGAGAGCCATACGCGTTCCTTTCATGAGACGGGAATCGGCATCCCGTCGTTGCAGGTTGATTTTCGCTCGGGGGAATCCAGATCGGCATATCCCGCCTCCGGGCGGGGGAACGCCGATGCCGACGCTCGCCCCGCACGGACCTCATCGATGCGGGCCAAGAAGCCAACGGCGCATGCGCCTTGCGGCTTCCTGTAGGTTTTCCAATGAATTTGCATACGAAATGCGGACGAAGCCTTTTCCTTCCGCGCCGAACACCGGGCCGGGCGTGGTCGTCACCCCGGTTTCCTCAAGAAGACGGATGCAGAACGTATCGGCATCAAGCCCCGTGCCTTCGATGTTCGCGAAGAGATAGAACGCGCCGTCCGGCTTGCGGCAGCGGCAGCCGGGCATGGCGTTCAATGCCTCGGCCATGAAGTCCCGACGGCGGCGGTATTCGGCCATCATGGCTTTCGAGGGGCGTTCGTCGCCCTCCAGCGCGGCGATGCCCGCCGACTGGATGAACGTGGTCGGGCACGCGATGTTGTAGAAGCTCAGGCGCATGATGGGGTCCAGCAGCTTCACCGGGCACAGCATGTAGCCGATGCGCCAGCCCGTCATGGCGTAGTATTTGGAAAATCCGTTGAGAACGATGGTGCGCTCGTGCATCCCCGGAAGCGAGGCGATGCTGGGCGGCATGACGCCGTCATACGTCATGTCGGCATAGATTTCGTCGGAAAGCACCAGCAGGTTGTGTCGGACGGCCAGCTCGGCGACGGCGTCGAGCGAGTCCCGGCGCAGCACTGAGCCGCAGGGATTTGCGGGGCTGCAGATCAGGATGGCCTTGGTGCGCGGCGTGACGAGCGATTCAAGCGTCTTCGCGTCGGGCTGGAAGCCGTTTTCTTCGCGCAGCGGATAGGAAACCGGCTTGGCCTGCGCGATATGGGGGTCGGCAAAATAGATCAGGTAGCCGGGATCGGGAACCAGAATTTCGTCTCCGGGGTCCAGATAGGCGAGCATGGAAAGGAAGACGCCGTGGACCACGCCGGTGGACACGAGGATTTCTTCCGGCGCGTACTCAAGGCCGTACCGGGTGCAGTGTCTGGAAAGGGCCTTGCGGAGTTCCGACGTTCCGGCAATGGGCCCGTAATGCACTTCCTGATTGTCCAGCGCCTTCTTGCAGGCGTCTATGATATGGGCGGGCGTGCCGAAATCCGGTTCGCCGAGTTCCAGATGGATGATGGAACGCCCTTCCTGTTCCAGTTTGTCGGCGTAGGCGATGATGTTTCGGATGTTGGACAGCGGAGCGTTCTTCATCCGCTCGGACTGACAGATGGGGTGGGTGGAACCGGTGAACATGCGATGCCTCGCTTGATGGGCAAAATGAGGGTGTGAAAAAAGACCGTCATATCCGATTCGGAACGATTTCGGATCGAGCCGTGCCGCATTGGGAGAATTGCGTGAAGGCAAGGGGGGGAAGGAACGTTCCGGGGCGTTCCCTCCCCGAAGACGGGAAATCAGTCCAGAGCAAGATTGAGAACGCGAGCCATGTTCTTGTACAGCACGTTCGGCAGGACGCTCCTGTCGAAGGGCATGGCGACGAACAGATCCACGGCCTGCTTCAGCGGAATGTAGGGATAGCCGCTGCCGAACAGAAACCGTTCCTTCAAAAAGCCGTTCGCCGCGAGGACGTAATCCTCCGCACCGGGCATGTTGTACATGTACATGTCGGGAGCGAGGTACATGTTGGGACGGCACATGCAGCTGAACAGAACCTGACGGACCCACGGGTACGAGCCGTGCATGTTCACGACGGTCAGCTTCGGAAAGTCCCGGCATACGCGGTCGATGTGCTCGGGATTGCTGTAGGAGATATCCGGGCCGTTCCCGCCGCCTCCCATCAGGAACATGGGAACGGCGTGGTCCGAGCAATACTGATAGACGGGGTACAGCCGGGCGTCGTCAACGTACATCGGGATGGTGCCGCAGCCGGGTTCCATGCCCGCTCCGCGCAGATTGCCGTTCAGCACCGTGCGTTCGATTTCCGCAAGGGCGGCGGCGGGGTCGCTGCCGTCCACACCGGCGATGCCGACGAAGCGGTTGGGCTGTTCGCGCACGATGTCCATCAGGTCGTCGTTGGAGACGTTGCCCATGTCCGGGCTCCGGCGTCCGGTCATCACGCCCAGCGTCACGCCCGCGTCGTCCATTTCCCGATACAGCAGGTCCGCGTCGCGCCGTTCGACGGCGGGCGAAACCTTCATCAGAAAACGGTCGCTCCAGCTCTGCGTCTTTTTCGGATCGCGGTACAGGTTGCAGCGGAGATAGTCTTTCAGCGGGGGGCGCAGGCGGGCATCGATGATAGTCATGACGTTTTCCTTTGCGATTGTTATGTGATCTGGCTCAGGTGTGGGATGGGCCGTTGCCGGAGCCGTTGGGAGAGGCGGCGGCCCGCCCCGGAACATGGGGAGCCCTCGGCGGGCTCCCCGTTCATCGCTTTCGGCGTCGGACCGAAAACGCGTCAATTCATGTAGCCCTTTTCCTTGTAGTAGCGCGCGGCGCCGGGATGCAGGGGATACACGGTTCCCTGCCATGCCTTCGCCGGATCAATGGACTTCCACGCCGGGTTGGCGAGGGCGATGTCGTTTCTGCTTTCGATGATGGCCTTCGTCAGGCAATAGGCGCTTTCCTCGTCCAGATTGTCGCGCACGATGATCGCGTTGGTATCCCAAAGGGTTGTGACGTCGGGGCCGACTTTCCCCTTGTAGAATTCGGCGGGCAGGGTTCCGACGTTGCAGCCGAGGGAGGAGGCGACCTTCTTGGCGATGCCGGGTTCGATGCTCAGGAACTTCAGCGGAACGCTGCCGGATACGTCGACGACGAACCACGCTTCGCCGGGGCCGATCCAGACGAACACGTCGATCTGGCCGTCCTTCACCATGTTGGCGATGTCGTCAAAGCCGTTGGTGACGATTTTGCCGCCGTTCTTTTTGATGTCGTCGTAGGTGACGCCGTACGCCTTCAGAATGTTGCGGAAGATCTTTTCTGTGGAACCGCCCGTGGAGCCGACGCCGATATTCACGTTTTTCAGCGTCTTGAGATCGCGCAGATCCTTGACCGGCGAGCTGACGGGCGACATGATCTGATAATTGATGCGGTCCCACAGGTTGGCTATCGTGGCGATGCCCGTGGGCGTAGGAGCCTTGTAGGGTTCGAGGCCGACCTTGAAGGCGTTCAACATGCTGTTTTCGGCCACCCCCACATCCGCGGCGCGGGAAGCCAGACGGGGCGCGTTGGTCGCGCCGCCGCCGGGGAGCATGTTCACGTCCGTTCCGGCGTTCAGGGTCGTGTACGCCTTGCCGATGGCTCCCATGCCGATGTACCAGGTGCCGCTGGGATTCGCCGCCGATACGAACCGCAGGGAGTCCGCGGACCGGGAGGGCATGGCCCCGAGCGTGATCAGCGCGCAGGCCAGCAGGAGTGTTTTGAAGAGGTGGTTCATACAGATTCTCCAAGGTGTTAAAGGTGGCACGAAGGTTTTCCGGCGGGCGTTGTCCGGGAAAGGCCTACGCCTGATCGAAGTCCGGCTGGGGAAGAGCCTTGGCGCGGCGGGCGTACTGGAACAGCCCGGTGAAGA
>CAUHBW010000173.1 GCA_959604115.1 uncultured Bilophila sp.
TGAATTTCAGGAGAATCATGGATTCCCCGCCTTCCGATCCCCGTCTCACCTCCGTTCCCTTTTTCTCTTTATCCATAGAGTATTCTTGCTGATTCATAACAAGACGCTTCGAGCTTCCGCACGCCGCCGCATTCCAAAAAACTGGACGCATCCAAAAAGGGAGACGGTCCCGTCCTCGCCTCTTTTCTTCCCTAAAAAAGAACATCCCGCCCGCGCCTCTCGCCCACGGGGAAATTCTCTGAACAGGGATTCGATAGGGACGAACGTCTTTGAAAGAGGAGGGATGGGGGGGAAGGGGAAACTTTCTGGATAAGGTTTCCCCTTCCCCCAATCTTCTCCCCAATTCCTACCGATACTCTTCCCGCACGGCGTCGACGATGGCGGAGGTGAGGAGCCGGAGATCGGCGGGATCGATGCAGTAGGGGGGCATGAGGTAGACGTTGCGGTTGAAGGGGCGCACCCAGACGCCGCGCGAGACGAAAAAGTCCTGCAGGCGCGCCATGTTCACGGGCCTGTCCACCTCCACGACGCCGATGGCCCCGAGCACCCGGACGTCGCGCACGCCCCGGAACTCCCGGCACGGCGCGAGCCCTTCGGCAAGCCCGCGGCGGACGCCTTCCACGCGATCCGCCCACGGCGAGGCGTTCAGCACGTCGAGGCTCGCGCAGGCCACGGCGCAGGCCAGCGGATTGCCCATGAAGGTCGGCCCGTGCATGAAGACGCCCCCGCCCTGTTCGGGGCCGGCCTCCTCGATGCCGCGCGCCACCTTTTCACTGGCGGCCGTCGCCGCCATCGTCATCGTTCCGCCGGTGAGCGCCTTGCCGAGACAGAGGATGTCCGGTTCGAGGCCCGCCCACTCGGAGGCGAACATCTTGCCGGTACGCCCGAATCCGGTGGCGATTTCATCAACGATCAACAAGACTTCGTGCTCGTCGCACAGCTTCCGCAACCCGCTCAGATAGCCGGGATGGTAGAACCACATCCCGCCCGCGCCCTGCACCACGGGTTCGAGGATCACCGCCGCGAGCGCGGGGGCGTGGCGTTCCAGCGCCTCGCGCATGGGCCGGAGGCTCTCGGGATCGAACGGCGCGTCGAAACGGCAGCTCGGACGCTCCGTGAAGACGTGCTTGGGCAGGACGCCGGAGAACAGCGTGTGCATGCCGTTCACCGGATCGCAGACGGACATGGCCCCCTGCGTATCGCCGTGGTAGCCGCCCCTCGGGGTGAGGAAACGGGTCTTGGCGGGGCGGCCCTTCGAGGCCCAGTACTGGATCGCCATCTTGAGCGCGACCTCCACGGACACGGAGCCGGAGTCCGCGTAGAAGATGCGCCGCAGATTGCCGGGCAGCAGGGGCAGCAGACGCCGGGCCAGCTCGACCGCCGGTTCGTGGGTCAGCCCCCCGAACATAACGTGCGCCATCTTCGCGGACTGCCGCCGCAGGGCGTCCATGAGCACCGGATGCCCGTAGCCGTGGATCGCGCACCACCACGAGGCCATCCCGTCCACCAGCTCTCGGCCGTCGCGCAGGCGTATCCGCACACCCGACGCGCTCACCGCCTCGCGCACCGGAAGCGGGTTCAGCGCGGAGGTGTAGGGATGCCACAGGTGTTCCCGGTCGAAGGCGAGAAGGGCGTCCGCGCGGGAGGAGCCCGTTCCGGGGGCCGCTTCCGCAGGCTGTTCCGCATCGTCCGGGGCGGCGAAAGGCTGTCCGCCTTCCGGCCTCCGCATCCCTTCGGGGCTTTCGGGCCCGGAGACGGAGGCGTTTTCTCCATCGACGCTCTCCCCGGACGCGGCGAGGCTTCCGAAGAGCGGGCGCAGGGCGTCCAGCGCGGGGGCGAGACAGGCGGCGGCGCGGGGCCATGCGGATTCGGGATCGTCTT
Source organism: uncultured Bilophila sp. (assembly GCA_959604115.1). GTDB lineage: Bacteria > Desulfobacterota > Desulfovibrionia > Desulfovibrionales > Desulfovibrionaceae > Bilophila. The sequence continues at coordinate 1,882 of CAUHBW010000173.1, forward strand.
CGATGCCGGGCAGGTAGGGGATTTCCGCGAGCAGGGGCACGCCGCGTTCCCGGCCCATGCGGGCGAGGGTTTCGCCGTTGTCGCGGAGCAGGCGGCGTTCGTTGCCGACGTCGGGATCGGGGCCGGAGCCGGGATCGCACTGTGTTTCGGGCAGGACGCGGTTCAGGACCATGCCCGCGACGCGCAGGCCGTGCGATTGCAGCGCGTCGAGCGAGAGCAGGGCGTGGTTGATGCACCCGAGCTTGTTGCCGACCACGAGCAGCACGGGAAAATCCAGCGCGGCCATGAAGTCGAGCATGGTTTCGCGGTCGTTCAGGGGCACGTAGACGCCGCCCGCGCCCTCCACGAGCAGGAAGGCGTCCTGCGGCGCGGTCCGCCTGAGCTTCCCGAGCAGGCCCCCCGCCGTCAGCGGACGCCCCGCCATCTTCGCGGCAAGGTGCGGCGAACACGCGGGCTCGTACGTTTCCAGCACGATGCCTCCGCCGCCCGCCGCCTCGTAACAGGCCACGTCGGGCGCAAGAAGGGGAGCGGAGGCCGAAGCCGCCCGCGTCCCGCCGCCTTCCCGATCCCCCGGCGCAAAAGCCCCCTCCTCCCGCATTTTTCCTTCATCTTGTTCTCCCGCCCCGCACCCGGTCTGCACGGGCTTGACGGCGAGGCTGCGGACGCCGCCGGAGAGGAGGGCGCGCAGGAGCGCGGCGGTGACGGTGGTCTTCCCGGCGTCGGTGTCGGTCCCGGTGATGAAAAGGCCGTTCATTGCGCCTCCCGAAGCCCGAGGGCCGCGAGCATTTCCGCGTCGTCGCAGAAGGCGCACCCCTTGGTGGTCAGATAGTTTCCCGTCATGATCCCGTTGGCCCCGGCGGCGAAGACCCACGACTGCCAGTTCCCGAAGGTTCTGGCCCGGCCCCCGCAGATGAGCACGTCGCGGGCGGGGTGCAGCAGCCGCATCAGGGCCACCGTCCGCAGGGCCTCGGCGGGCGGCAGGAGCGGCGAATCCCCCAGCGGCGTGCCGGGAATCGGGTTCAGGAAGTTGAGCGGCAGGGAATCCACCCCGAGTTCTTCAAGGGTCCGGGCCAGCTCGATGCGCTGCTCCCATGTCTCCCCAAGCCCGAAAATTCCGCAGCTGCATACCCGGAACCCGGCGGCTTTGGCGACGCGCACGGTTTCGAGATCCTGTTCGTAGTCGTGCGTGGTGCAGATGGCGGGGAAGTGGCTGGCCGAGGTTTCCAGATTGTGGTGGTAGGACGTGAACCCCGCCTCGCGCAGCCGCACGGCCCGTTCCGGCGTCAGCAGGCCGAGCGAGGCGCACAGGCTGATCGGCACCTCGCGGCGGATGCGCGCCGCCGCCTCGCACAGCTCGTCGAGGTCGCGTCCGCTCAGGGCCGTGCCGCTGGTCACGATGCCGAAACGGTCCACGTTCGCCTCCGCCAGCTCTTCGGCCCGGCGGAGCAGCGTTTCGGCGTCGTGCAGCGGATAGGCCGGCGCGTCCGTCCGGTAGTGCGCGGACTGGGCGCAGAAGGCGCAGTTTTCGGGACAGCGGCCGGACTTCGCGTTGATGATCCCGCAGGTGAACGTGGCGTCGGGCTTGCGGGCCGCGCGGGCCAGACCGGCTACGGACAGGATGTCCAGCGTGGCGGACGCGGGGAGATGGGCCAGACGCAACGCCTCGGAGGGCGACAGAAGCGGCTCGACGCCGGAGGCGATGCGTCCGGCGATGTCGACAAGCAGGGAATCCATGAAACAAACGTCCTTGCAAAAAAGTGAAACGGGATGAGGTCGACGCGGGGAAACCAACTTGCGACGCCGGAACCTGCCTCTCGGGCCGGGTGAAGCCGCGCGGCGCGGGAAAACGGCGCGCACGCGAATCTCGGCGGAACCTTGCCGCGCCCGAAGGCGTCGTCGCGGGAGAGCTGGGGAACCCAACGGCCTCCCATGCCCCGCGAGAAACGCGGGCGCGCACGCGGATTCCGGCGCGTCCTTCCGAGGCCGCCGCGCCGGCGGATTCGGTCGCCGCCGGGCATGCCGTCGGACGGCTTTCCCGCCGCCGGTCTTTTGCTCCGCCCTTCACCGGCTCGAAAAAGAACCCGGCACGGCGCGGGAACCGGCGGGCGCGTCCTCCGGGCGAACCTTGGCCCCCTTCCGTAAAATCCTTCCCTATGATCAGTCGGAGGAACCGGCGCGGACGCCGCAGGATGCCGGAACGCGGTCCCGGAAAAGCGGTCCCGGCCCGAGCGCGCGACGAAACAGGCTACGGCATTTCCCCGCGCTCCGCAACTTTCGTGAAACGGGGCGGTTACGGCGTTTGTGGTACCATTTTGTACCAACGGTCCGCCGCCGGTACGGAATTGCACCGGCGGCGGACCGCGCACGGCGAAGGCCTCCCGGGAAAAACCGTGTTATTCCGCGGCCAAGCAAAATCGGAATCCGCTGGCATGCGGATTGCTTCGCCAAAGGCGTTCAAGGGCGTTTCCCCGTGGCCTGACGAGGCCGGGCCGTTTTGCGGTAACGGCCGAAGGGACGCTCCGGATCGCGTAACCCGCCGATGACTCCTGTCGGCCTCTTCCCGGCGTCGGCCTTTCCTCATCCTTCGACGCCCCGGAGGAACGCGGCATCCCGAACGCGGAGGGACGGCATGCGTTGTCTCTCCTCCTTTCCGCCGGACGCGGGGCCCCCTTTCCGCGTCCGGTGGGAAACACGGCCGGGTCCGGCCTTCTCCACCCGGACCCGGAGAGCGGACGGGCGTTTCCGATCCGCTTTCGAAACACTCTCCCGGGACGGCTCCGCCGGAACGGTCGCGCGTGAGCGGTCCGTTCCGGCGGGCCTCTGCGTCCCGAAGGCGCGGGGCATCATAAAGACGGGGGAACGGGCGCGGAAAAGGTTGCGGGACGTAGCGCAAACGGCTAGACTGGTTTCCCGATACGGCGAACCGTTTCCGGCATTTCCGTCTTCACGCGGCCTTTTTTCCGCAAACCCCACCACCCGCATGCCCAAGCGTTTCCTTTTGTTCGCGCCCGTGCTGTTCGCCGTGCTTCTGTCCATCGGAGTCATGACGTTCTTCAGCTACCGCAACGCCCGGGATATTCTGGAACAGGAGCTGGCCTTGCACCAGCAGACCGTCGCCATGCGTACCGTGGACGCGATTCACGCCTATTTTCAGGGTATTACCGAAAACATCCAGACCATTTCGGCCTTCTCTCCCGTCCAGTGGGTTTTCCTCATTCCTTCCGAGGCCAGCAAGTCCCGCGCCCAGCGGATCATCCGCAATTTCGTCCAGTACCAGTCGGATCTCCCCAATCTCAGCCTCATCGACAACGAGGGGCGCGTTCTGATCAGTTCCTCCGCCGGGGCCGTCGGGATGCTGGAAAAAGTCCACGAGCATATCCGCGTGCCGGAAAAGCCCGGCTTCGGAAGCGTCGAGGACGCCAACGGCCTGCCCGTGGCCTATGTGTGCACGCCCGTGTTTCAGGACGGGGACAGCGACAAGGAGCGGCTCGGGGAAATCGTCGTCCTGATCAACCTCGAAAACTTTTTCCAGCGTTGGAAGCATCTGGCCTTCACCCAGTCGTCCGGCTACTGGGCCGTCGTGGACGGCGCGGGAAGGCGGCTCGCCGCGTGGAACACCGCGGGCGACGGCTCGGGCAGCTTCTGCCCCTGTCTGGACGAACATCCGGCTGGACGGCTGTTTCCCTTCACGACGGCGGACGGGGATACCGACCTCGGCCTCTGGTTCCCCTTCCCCGGCACGGACTGGCGCATCTTCACCGGCGTGGACATGGAGAAGCTTCAGGCTCCGGCGAACGCCCTGCGGAACGGCACGATTCTGGCCAGCGGCCTGACCGGGCTGCTGCTCCTCGTGCTGGTCTGGGTGCTGCTGCGGACGCTGACCCGGCAGATCCGCCAGAAAAATCTCCAGCTCGACACCATTTCGTCCCACCTGCTCGGCGGGCTGATCATCACCCGGCTGGACCCGGACTTCACCATCCAGTACGCCAACGACGGCTATCTCAACATGATGGGCTACACGTCGGGCCAGCTTCGCCGGGAGCGGGCCGACAGCGCGATCGCCCTCTGCGTGGAGGGGCAGCGCGCCGCCACGGCCCGCACGCTGTTCGAGCAGCTTTCCAAGGGCGACTCGCTGGTCGCGGAAGTGCAGATGCGGCGGCGCGACGGCGGCGTCTTGTGGGCGCTCGTGCGGGGGCGGCGGGTGGACGATCCCGAACTGGGCGAAATCGCGGTCTGGATCGTGGTGGACATCTCCGAGCAGAAGGAAACGCAGTTCGCCTTCGAACGACAGTCGCGCGAGCTGCAGACGCTCATGCAGCAGGTTTCGGTCAGCCAGCGGCGGCTGGAGTTCCTTGTGGACAGCGGCAGCATTCCCCTGTGGTCCTTCAATCCCGAAACGCAGCTCCTTTCCTACAACGTCCACGTCTGCCGCCTGTTCGGCTGGCCCGAGGACACCCTGAGCATGCCGCTGGAGACGTTCTACAGCCTGTGCCATCCCGAGGACAGGGAGCGCGTCCGCGTCATTTTCGAGCACGCCCGGCGCGATCCTCTGAGCGCGGACAATCTCGAATACGATTACCGGGTGGGCGACGGCAAGGGCTTCTGGCGCTGGGTGCTGGTCAAGGGGCAGACCGCGTTCAATCCCGTGACGGGCAAGCCGGAGCGGGTGGGCATCGTGGTGGACAACCACGCCCGCAAGCAGGCCGCGCTCAATACGCTCCGCCGGGCCAACGATCTTGAGGCGCTGGTGCAGGAGCGCACCGCCGAGCTGGCGGCCCGCAACGCCGAACTGCTCCGCAGCCAGCGGGAGGCGATGGAGGCCACGCGGGCCAAGAGCGAGTTTCTCGCCACCATGAGCCATGAAATCCGCACGCCCATGAACGGCATCATCGGCCTGACCTATCTGGCGTTGCAGCATGAGGCGTCCGACGCGATCCGGGACTATCTCGCCAAGATCGACGTGACGTCCCGGACGCTGCTGCGGATCATCAACGACATCCTCGACTTTTCCAAGGTGGAGTCGGGCAGGATGGAGTTCGAGTCCGCGCCGTTCCGGCTTTCGGACGTGCTCGACAACACGATGCAGCTGTTTACCCGCGCGGTGGAGGAGAAGGGGCTGTCCCTGCGTCTGGACATGCCGGACGACGTGCCGCAGTCGCTCATGGGCGACGCCACGCGGCTCGGGCAGATCCTGCTCAACCTCGTGGGCAACGCGGTGAAGTTCACCCACAAGGGCGAGGTGGTGCTTTCGATCCGGCAGGTGGAGGGGAGCGGAGACGCGATTTCGCTCGGCTTCGCGGTGCGGGACACGGGCATCGGCATCACGCCGGACAAGCTCCCCATGCTGTTCGAGCCGTTCATGCAGGCGGACATGTCCGTCTCCCGGCGTTACGGCGGGACGGGGCTGGGCCTCGCCATCGTCCGCGCGCTGGTGCAGCAGATGGGCGGGGCGATCCACGTCCGCAGCGTCAAGGGCAAGGGGTCCACGTTCAGCTTCACGCTGCCGTTCGGCCGTCCCGACACGCTGCCCGAAGCGGTTCCGGCGTCCGGTTCCGAGGCCGCGGGCGCGCTGGACGGGGTTCGCATCCTGCTGGCCGAAGACAACGAGATCAACCGTCTGGTGGCCACGGAGATTCTCAACATGGAGGGCATCGCGGTGGAGGCGGCCTGCGACGGCCTTGAAGCCGTGGACATGGCCCGCGCCAACGCCTACGATCTCATCCTCATGGACATTCAGATGCCCGGACTCGACGGCATCGAGGCCACCCGCCGCATCCGGGAGTTCCTCCCCGGCATCCCCATCGTCGCCATGACCGCCCACACCATGAAGGGAGACGCCGAACGCTGTCTCGCCGCGGGCATGCAGGACCACGTTGCCAAGCCCATCGATCCCCCCGCGCTTTTCGAGACGCTGAGAAGGTGGTTGAGGAAGTGAAGATGGGGAGGAAGATTGGGGGGGGGGGGGGGGGGGTTGTTGGGGTTGTTATTGTGTAAAAAAACCCCCCCCCCCACCCC
>CAUHBW010000174.1 GCA_959604115.1 uncultured Bilophila sp.
TAATATGAATATGCCAATAAAAACATGTAAAATTGGCTGTATAGACAATGGTCGGAGCATACTCCGGTGTGTGGTAAAGCACAAGAAAATCCATTGTCGAGAGGCTTGGCGGCGACGTGCTTCGGGCGTGGTTCCGCGCCCTTTTCGTTCACGGGGACGGCCGGGCGGTGTCGAGACGCGAAGCAGGCGGGCATGCTGCAACCGGCTTTGCCCTTGCGCCGGCCGGGCGCACGGGGTGCCGGACCGGCGCCTCACGGAGCGCGGGAACCGTGGGGCGGGCGTTCTCTTTTCGGCAGGCGGCAAGCCGAAAAAAAGCCCCCCTGCGCGAACAGGGGGCCGGAAATCGTGCGGCGTCGGGCTAGGAATAGAGGATCAGCGCGATGAATTCGAGGTCTTCCGCGCCGTTGTTCTCCAGCATATGCTCTTCGCCGTCGCGGCAGATCGCCACGTCGCCGGAGGCCACCTCCCGGAGAGTTCCGTTATCGTCGTACAGGCCCTTGCCCCTGAGAATGTAGTAGACTTCAAAATCGTTGACGTGGCGGTGTTTGCCGACGGAACAGCCGGGCTTGAGGACGCAGTGGTTGAAGACGCGGCCCTTGCCCGCGAATTCGCCGTCGTTGAGCAGCAGCGACGCGAGGACGTGTCCTTTGCCCGCCTTGAGGGGGGCGTCCATTTTTTCCAGTTGGTCGTAATGTCGGATCATGGCTCTCTCCTTTGAGGGTTGTCGGGCCGTATTCCCGTGAATGTGCGGGAATCGTCGCCGATGTGCCCGCCGTTGTCCAGCGCGTCGATGCGCGTGGGCCGGATTTTTGACGAGAGGAACCGTTCGGCGCGCGGCACGCCGCAACCTTGGAGGGCTTCCCCGATTTCGGCCTCGTTGCCGTACATGGCCTCCGAATCGATGTGCCGGAGCCGTCCCGCACGGCCCGCCGGACCGCCCGGATGACTTCGCCGCCGTGCCGTCGTTCAGGCGACACGTTCCGAAATGGCGCGGATACTCATAGGCTTTCCCTTCGGAGTGTGAAAGAACAGGATGGAATCATCCGCCATATCGGGAAAAGGCGCAAGCCTCCCGCGCGCCTTTCCGCCGCAACCGTATTTACAAGGAGCCGGTCATGTACGAACGCACGCTTTCCCTGATCAAGCCCGACGCCGTGTCCCGGAATCTGACCGGAGAGATTCTCGTCCGTATCCAGCGGGCCGGGCTCACCATCACGGCTCTCAAGATGATCCGCATGACTCGGGCGCAGGCCGAAGGTTTTTACGCCGTGCATCGGGAGCGTCCCTTTTTCGACGGCCTCGTGGACTACATGACCTCCGGCCCCGTGGTGTGCGCCGTGCTTGAAGGCGAGGACGCCATCCGCCGTTACCGGGAACTCATAGGTGCGACCGATCCGGCGCGGGCCGCCGAAGGCACGCTCCGCAGGCTCTACGCGCTTGACCGCGAAAGGAACGCCGTACACGGTTCCGACGCGCCGGAAACGGCCGCGTTTGAAATCGGCTACTGCTTCAACGCGCTGGAAATCGTGGCCTGAGCGAACGGTTCACCGGCGCAGGAAGGCCAGCGCCATGAGGACGACGAAAAGCAGGATCAGCAGGGTGGTGATCACGGCGTTGCCTCCGAAACGAAGCCCCGGTTCGTTGCCCTCCTCCTATCGGACAGGCGGAGGCGGCGCACGTCCGGGGCTTTTCGCTACATGCCGAACCAGGTGTATCCGCTGTAGAAGAGAACCCGGCCGCAGATTTCTCCCGCCCAGATCAGCAGGAGCAGGACGCCCGCGCGGATGTGGATGGGGCAGGGGCAGAAGAGACGGTTTTCCGAAGGCGACCGCCGGAATCCGTTGCGGACGAACAGCAGCGGCCCGAGCGCGGCCCCAGCGAGCAGAAGGGTCAGGTACCACGCGATCAGCGTCGTGCAGAGCGGCGTCTGGGCGAGCATGAGCTGGAGGGGAAACGCGAGCATCTGGAAGGAGAACGCCAGCACGATGAGCACGGGGTACCAGCCGAGCAGCAGTCCCCGGTTCGCCTCGTCGTCGCCCCGGACCTTGATCGCTTCAAGGAACAGCAGGGTGATCGCGCCGAGCAGCAGGCTCGTGGCGAGGAAGGTCCAGAAGGTCGCCAGCGTGTTCCAGAACGGTACGGTGGGCAGGGTGTAGACCCGGCTCATGACGTAGACGAGCCCCAGCCCGAGGAACGAGGTCAGCCAGCGTATCCATGCGTTGAGGGTGATCAGCCAGAGCAGCAGCCCGGCCCCGAACAGGCCCACGAACAGGATTTCGCGGCTCAGCCACGAGGTGCCCACATTGGTGATCGTGTAGAAGCTCACCGCCGGATCGGAGAGGTGCCCGAGCGAGGCCAGCGCCCCCGCGCCGAGCAGGATGCAGGCCACCCACGCCGTGGTCCGCGAGTCGTCGGCGGTCCGGTTGGCGAAGGGGGAGAGGAGCATCAGCATGCCCGCCGAAGCCTGTCCCAGAATGGTGAAGATGACGAGACTCCAGTAGCCTTCCATGCCTAGACCTCCTCGGGGTTGCTGATGCGCCTGCCGCGCAGCCCTTCGTTGCTGCCCAGCGGCTTGGAATGGCGGTTGGGCGCGCAGATGAAGTGCGGATGCGTCAGTTCCGGGCTCGGGAGCGGGGCGATGGGAGCCTGTTCGCCGTAGCGGGCGAGCATATCCTCGTATTCGCCGTAGTCGAGGGCGCGGCACGGGCAGGCCGCCACGCAGGCCGGGGGCTGGCCCTGTTCCAGATAGTCGCGGCAGAAGTCGCACTTGGTCATTTTCTTGCGCACGGGATCGAACTGCGGCGCGCCGTAGGGGCAGTTCCATTCGCAGTAGCGGCAGCCCACGCACCGCTCCTCGTCGATGGATACGATGCCGTTTTCGTCCTTGTGCATGGCCTGCGTGGGACAGCCCTCGGCGCAGACCGGACGTTCGCAGTGGTTGCAGGACAGGGAGACGTAGTAGGCGAAGACGTTCTGCTCGTAGGCGTTCCCGACGGGGAGCCATTCGCCGCCGGAGAACTCCAGCACCCGCCGCCACAGCACGCCCTTGCTCAGGTTGTGCTTGTCGATGCAGGCGATCATGCAGGCCTTGCAGCCGGTGCACAGTTCCGAATTGAAATAGAATGCCGGATTCTTGATCATGTGGTCCGTCCTTTTCCGGAAACGGCGCGAAAGCGGGCCCCGGCGGGGGCCGCCTCGCGGGAGGGTTACGCTTTTTCGACCTGCACGAGATTGGTATGGTGCGGGTTCCCCTTGGCGAGGGCCGTGGGGAGGAGCTTGGTCAGCACGTTGACGCAGCCGTTGGTGTCCTCCCCGGCGGCGTTGGGCGTATGCCACGCGCCTTCGGGGAGCGAAACCACGCCCGGCATGATGCGCGGCGTGAGCTTGGCCTTGACGTAGGAGACGCCCCGTCCGTTGTAGACCTTCACCCGGTCCCCGAAACGGATGCCCCGCGCCCGGGCGTCGATGGGATTGATCCAGAGTTCCTGCGGCGCGACCTCCTGCAGCCACCAGCAGTTGCCGTAGGTGGAGTGCGTACGCTGCTTGTAGTGATGCCCGATGAGCTGAAGCGGCCACTGTTTGCGTTCCGGGCTGATCGCGCCTTCTGGATTGGGAACGTACTCGGGCAGGGGCGTGATGGACTGGCCGGGGAGCAGGGTCCACGTTTCCGCGAGTTCCGCCAGCCGGGGGGAGTAGATTTCGATTTTCCCGGACGGCGAATCCAGAGGATGGGCTTCCGGATCTTCCCGGAACGCCTTGTAGGCGATGTGGTTTTCGGGGAAATACTTCTTGTAGACGCCCATCTTGAAGGCTTCCTCAAGGGTGGGCGGCAGTTCGGGCACGGCCTTGCGGGATTCCTCGTACAGCCGTTCGAGCCACTGGTACTGGGTGAGGCCCTCGGTGAAGGCCTGTTCCGTGCCGAGTTCCTTGGCGACGCCCGCGCAGATGTCGTAGATGCTTTTGGCTTCCCCGAGCGGTTCGATGCACTTGTTGTCGAAAATGACGTAGGCGATGTTGCTGTCGCCGTCCGTGGTCCAGTCGTGTTCCTCCAGATTCATGCAGCTCGGCAGCAGATAGTCGGCGTACCGGGCGGAGGGCGTCAGGGTGGTGTCGATGACCACGATGGTTTCGCACTTCTTGTCGTCGGACAGGATGGGGTGCATCTGGTTGATGCCGCCGTGCTGGTTCGTCAGGCAGTTGCCCGCGTAGTTCCAGATGAACTTGATGGGCGCGATGAGCCGTTCGCGACCCCGGATGCCCGCCGTGGTCGCGGTCATCTTCGTGTAGTCGTCGATGGCCTGATACCAGTTGAAGCAGGACACTTCCGTCTTCACCGGATTCTTCAGCGTGGGGAAGATCGCCATGGGCAGCTTGTATCCGGCGTTTTCGCGCGCTCCGGTGTTGCCGCCCCTGATGCCCACGTTGCCGGTGAGTACGGCGAGCATGCCGATGGCGCGGGAGATGGTTTCGCCGTTGGTGGTGCGCTGCGGACCCCAGCCCTGACAGATGAAGCACGGCTTGGCCCCGGCGATTTCGCGGGCCAGCTTTTCGATGCGGGCCGGTGGGATGCCGGTGATGCGCGAGGCCCATTGCGGGGTCTTGGGCGTCTTGTCCGGCCCCTCGCCCAGAATGTAGGACTTGTAGGACGAACCGGCGGGCGCGCCTTCGGGCAAGGATTCCTCGTCATAGCCGATGGTGTACTTTTTGAGGAACGGCTTGTCGATGAGATCTTCGGTGATCATCACGTAGGCCAGAGCCGCGCTGAGGGCGGAGTCCGTGCCGGGGCGGATGGGAATCCATTCGTCGCCCACGGACACGACCGTATCCGTATAACGGGGATCGATGATGATGACCCGCGTGTTGCGGGTGAACCGGGCGTGCTGGAGGGTTCTGGCCTTGCACCCGGACATGCGCGTTTCGGAGGGGTTGTTGCCGAAAAAAACGGCGAGTTCGCTGTTTTCCATGTCGGACAGCGAGTTGCCGTCCACCCAGCTCCCGCCGTACAGGTAGGGCATGCCCACCGTGATCTGGCAGGTGGAGTAGTCGGAGTAGTGGTTCAGGTAGCCGCCCACGGTGTTCATCAGACGGGCGACGGCCGTTTCGGCGGGAGGCCAGCTTTTGCCCATGGTGCTGCCGAGCGCGCCGGTGCCGTAGCTCAGGTAGACGGATTCGTTGCCGTAGGCGTCCAGCGTGCCGCGCAGGCGTTTTCCGATGTCCCGGAACGCCTCCTCCCAGCTGATGCGCTCGAATTTGCCTTCCCCGCGTGCGCCGACGCGGCGCAGGGGGTAGGGGATGCGCTGCTCGGCGTAGACGCGCTGGCGCATGGAGCGTCCGCGCGGACAGGCGCGAAGCTGCTGCATGCCGTACCGGTCGTCGCCGGTGTTGTCCGTCGAGATACGGGTAATCACCCCGTCCCTGACGTGGACCCGCAGCGCGCAGCGGCTGCCGCAGTTGACGTTGCAGGAGTTCCACAGAATGCGTTCCTTCCCGTCGCCGTGCGGCACGGGAAGCTCCGCCAGCGCGCTGTCCGCGTTGACGATTTCGATGGAGAACGGGAAAAGGGCCGACGCCAGCACCAGCGCGCCTCCCTTGATGACGTCGCGCCGCTTCAGCAGCGCGTCTTCGGGAAGATGAGATTTCCGCATAAACCCTCCGCAGAATGGTTCCCTGACGCCCCCGGCGGGGAGGACGGGAGAAAAGGGATGTCTGCAGTATAGGGTATCGGAACCGCGTTTCGCCATGATTAAGCGGCGACGCGAAAGGGAAGGCCGGAGCCTTCCCTTTGTAGTGCGGTGCGGATGCGGGCCTACTTCCAGAACTTGTCGAGATAGCCCTGAACGAAGACGAAGAACACGATGAACGGCAGGACGTACTTGACGTAGAGCCGCAGTCCTTGCGGGAACATGAGGCCCTTGCCGGAATCGGCTTCGGCGATGAAGTTGTCCCAGCCCCATCCCTTCTTGTAGCAGCAGAAAAACAGGAACACCATCGAGCCGAGCGGCAGGAGGTTGTTGCTGACGATGAAGTCCTCCAGATCGAGGATGCCGGAGTTGGGGCCGAAGGGCTGGACGCCGGACAGCACGTTGAAGCCGAGCGCGCAGGGCAGGGAGAGCAGGAAAACCAGCACGGCGTTGGCGGCGACGGCCTTCTTGCGGGTCCAGTGCAGCACGTCGATGGCGTAGGCCACGATGTTTTCCAGCACGGCGATGACCGTGGTGAGGGCCGCGAAGCTCATGAAGATGAAGAAGAGCATTCCCCACAGCCGGCCGCCGGGCATGCTGTTGAACACGTTGGGCAGGGTGACGAACACGAGGCCGGGGCCCGCGCCCGCGTCCACGTTGAAGGCGAAGCAGGCGGGGAAGATGATCAGACCCGCCATCAGGGCCACGAAGGTGTCCAGAATGAGGATGTGGACGGATTCGCCGGTCAGGGAACGCTGCTTGTCGATGTAGCTGCCGAAGATGGTCATGGCCCCGATGCCGAGGCTCAGGGTGAAGAAGGCCTGTCCCATGGCGGCGTAGATGGGTTCCCAGACGCCGTGCTCGAACATCTTGCCGAAGTCGGGCTTCAGATAGAAGAGAATGCCCTTTTCGGCTCCGGGCAGAGTCACCGAGCGGATCACGAGGAAGATCATGATCACGAGCAGGCAGCCCATCATGATCTTGGTGATGCGTTCGACGCCCCTTTGCAGGCCCATGGAGCAGACGAAGAACCCGGCGAGGACCGTAACGGTCATCCAGCCGACCTGATCAAGCGGATCGCCGAGCGTTCCGCCGAAGAACGCGCCGATTTGGTCGGGCGTGAGGCCCGAAAGCTGGCCCGAACCCATATACCAGCAGTAGGACAGCATCCAGCCGGTGACGGTCGTGTAGAACATCATGAGCACGTAGCAGCCGATGATGCCGCCGTAGCCGTACAGATGCCAGAACGTCCCTTTGGGCTCCAGCTTGCGGAAGGCGACGCCGATGCCCTTTTGCGCGGCGCGGCCCACGGAAAATTCCATCACCATGATGGGAAGGCCGAGAATCACAAGAAAAACGAGATAGATGAGGACGAAGGCCGCCCCACCGTAGGCTCCGGTGATGAAGGGGAAGCGCCAGACGTTCCCGAGGCCGATGGCGCACCCCGCCGACAGCAGCAGGAAGCCCAGACGGCTCCCCAGTTTTTCGCGTTCGATATCCTGTTCCAATGTCGTTTCCTCCTTGGGTGTGGGGGCATGAATAGGTGACTTTCGTTCCAGAGGCAAGAGGGCATGATTTTGCGGATCAGTTCCCGGAAACCCGCGAACAGCCGGGGCCGCTGATGACGCTGCGTCCGCCCGTTCCCGGCGAGACCTGTATCTGCGTGCCGATGCGTTCCTTCAGCGCCTGCACGTGGGAGATCACGCCGATGAGCTTGCCGTCGCGGTGCAGCCCGGCGAGCGTGTCCAGCGCCGTGTCCAGCGTGTCCTCGTCCAGCGTGCCGAATCCTTCGTCCAGAAAGAGGGAGTCCACGCGCACGGTCTTGCTCGCCATCTGCGAAAGCCCGAGGGCCAGCGCGAGGCTCACGATGAAGCTCTCGCCGCCGGACAGGTTCTTGGTGGAACGGATCTCCCCGGCCTGATAGTTGTCGATGACGTCAAGCTCCAGCGGCTGATCGGCGTCGCGGAGCAGGAGGTAGCGGTCGGTCATGCGCCGGAGCTGGCGGTTGGCGTGTTCGATCATGATCTCGAACGTCAGCACCTGCACGAAATTGCGGTATTTTTTCCCGTCAGCCGATCCGATGAGATCATGGAGGTCATTCCAGCGGCGGCATTCGCGGCGTTGCGCCTCGACGGCCTCGGTCCGCTCCCGGTGGGCGAGCTTGACCATCTGGTTGTCGCGGGGTTTCTGCCGGAGGCTCCCCACCGCTTCCT